>NZ_JBEZZR010000007.1:0-242183 GCF_040639325.1 Actinoplanes sp. NPDC023936
AGGCTCCCAGGAGACTACTGGGTTGATAGGCCGGAAATGTAAGCACGGTAACGTGTTGAGTTGACCGGTACTAATAGGCCGAGGGCTTAACCACCCTAAATTTTCTGCTTGCGTCCACTGTGTGATTCACAGCAAACGAACAACTACCTCGTTGTTCGGCCGACAATTTGTCGGCCGGCACGGGTTGCTGGTTTGTTCTGCTGAAGGCTGTTTCGGTGGTCATAGCGGTGGGGAAACGCCCGGTTACATTCCGAACCCGGTAGCTAAGCCCTCCAGCGCCGATGGTACTGCACTCGGGAGGGTGTGGGAGAGTAGGACGCCGCCGGACTCAACGTAGAAAAGGCCCACCCGGGTAACCGGGTGGGCCTTTTTCTGTTTGGCCTGAATAGAGCTGCACACGGACGAAGGCGCCCACTGCGAACAGCGGGCGCCTTCGTCCGTTGAAGCTGAGCAGAGCGGCTCAGGACAGCTTCAGCGCCCGCCAGTCCACGAACTTGAAGTTCGTGGAGACGCGACCGTCGTCAGGCTTGTTCTCGCCGTCGTGGAGCACCAGGAGGCCCTTCGGGTATCCCGGGAGGGACGCTGCGGTGGCCGCCGCGCCGTCGGAGTGCTGGACGCCGTCGATGCGGGAGCCGTCGGTCACCGAGAAGACCTTGACCGGCCGGTTGGTACGGCGGTCGTAGACGAAGAAGCGGCTGTCACCCTGGCTCGACACGATCAGGTATCCGTCGCGCCGGCCGGTCGGGTAGATCGTGGCACCCTCGACGTCAGCGGCGATACGGCCGCCGAAACCGGGGTCGTTCGCGGTGTCCAGGATGCACTCCTCGGACTCCGGGTCGAACGTGGCCGGCACACCGAACTCGGCGACCCGCTCCACGATCCGCGGCACGCTGCTGAAGTGGCCGCCCTTCAGGTCGATGCGCCAGAGCGCCACGTCCTCCTGGGCGGCGTAGAGCACGCCCGCCTCCGCGTCCACGACCATGCCCTCGACCTGCGGGTCCTCGCCGGGCTCACCGCACGGCGCCCAGCTGCTGCCGTTGGGGAGGCGGAACTCGCGTGGAAGGTCCAGCGTGTCGGTCGTACGGTAAGTGACCTTGCCGTTCTTCTCCTCGAGCCGGAAGATGCCGAGACGCGTGCTGTGCCGGCGGCTCACCACCGCATAGCGGTCGTAGAGAGCGAGGCCGTAACCGGTCGCCTGCTCCTCCACCTCGGCCTCGTCCTTCGCGAAGAGCAGCGGCACGTTCGCCGCGGTGATGTCAGTGAGGCCGGAAGCCTCGATCTTGTAGATACGGAGTTTGTCCAAGCCGCGGTCGGTCACCACGGCGACGTCGACCGTGCGCTTGCCGAGCTTGAAACCGGTCAGGACGTCGACGTTGTTGAAACGGCCGCCCTCCGGAGTGGCGATCGCCTGAATCTCGCGGCCGCCCAGGTCGTAGACCCGGAGCCCGCCGTTCTTCGCGGTGCCGATCACCAGGCTGCGCTGCTTGTCCGCCTTGTTGATCCAGATAGCTGGGTCGTCAGCGTCGGCGTCACCGCCCGCCTCATCGTCGAAGAGCGACGGTGTCTCCACCGTCGCGGTGATCTCCCGGGGTGGGCGCTGAGCGGCGTGAGCAGGCACCGCGGAGAACGTGGTCAGTGCGACTAGAGCGGCAATGCCGGCAGTCCGATGCATGAGATCAAAGCCTTCCCGATCAAGCTGACGGACGGGTGGCCGGTGCTTTAACAGCGTGCGCGGGAGCGAGGGTGGGTGCAAGATGTCGTAGCGGATCGAGGAACGGTAGGCTTGCACCCGCGGGCCGCTAGCTCAATGGCAGAGCTGTGGACTTTTAATCCATAGGTTCAGGGTTCGAGTCCCTGGCGGCCCACTTTTGATCTTGTTTGCGAACCCGAGGCCCCGCATTTCGGGCCGGCGGTAGCTCAGCCTGTGCTCGTCGTTGATGCGGCGGGACGACCATCCGGACAGCGGGCCTTTCAGTAGTTCGGGCTTGCCGAGCCCAGTTCCGTGTGGATCCCGTTGAACGTCGAGGATCAGTTTGCTGATGCGGCGGGCCATCTTCACATCGCTGCGTAACCAGCCGGCGTAGTCCTCCCAGGCGTTGGGTGTGAAGACGATGCGCAAGCTCATGCGGCTTCCTTGCCGGATGCGTGAGCGTCGGAAGGAGAGGTGGACTTCGGGTCGAGCGGGTGCTCTTCGAGCAGGCCTGCGTCGGCCTGGGCGATGCTCTCCAGGAGGCGGCGGGCGTTCGAGGCGGAACCCAGAACATGCAGCGTCTCGTTTATGGCGTTCCACTCGTCGAGCGAAACCATGACGACGGCCTTGCCGCCGCCGCGCGGGATGATGCACTCCTCGGCATCGTCGATCACCGCGTCGACCACGGCGGCGAGGTTCTTGCGAACGTCGCTGATTGTCAGCACCTTCATAGCGATCTCCCAGAGAAGCGTCATGTACGTTGGAGCGTACGTTGCACAGTACGCCTGCAGCGTGCATCGGGACGTGGAAGTCTTGGCGAGTTGTGGGAGGCGTGGTGGCTAAGCGGGTGATCGCCGATCGGCTCCTGCTGGTCGACACAGTTGACAGGTGGTTCCACCTGGAGGAGCCGACCTTCGTGGAAGCCGGGCAGGCGTACTGGGTCGACCGGGAGACCAGTGAACTGTGCGTGGAGCGTGGCCACGGCCGAGTGACGCGGCATGCCGGAGCGGTGTGTCGCTAGGCCAGGCGGCCTAGCCTCCGCGATCGAGGAATTCGCGGCGGCGCGGCATTCGTCGGCCCGTCGTCGAGCCGTCGGAAAGCGGACGACAGGGGCGTGAAGGTCCTCGAGCGCCCTGCAAGGCGTGCATGCCGCTCGTGCAATGTCCGGCCCACTCAGACTCCACGTCGCGGATCAGTCGGGCTGCAGCTCCCGGGATTGGCGGACGCCCTGCTGGGGGATGTGGACGCCGGCCCGGCCCTGCTGGGCGGCGCGGGCCAGCTCGGTGGCGCTGAACTTCGCGCGCTCCGCCGCGACGTCGTCGGGCAGCTCGAACGGCGAGCGGAACGGGAAGTACTGCGGCAGAAAGTCCGCCATCATCGCGGCCTGCTCGCTGTACGCGACGGCCGCCGAGTCGGTGTCGTTCAGGCAGAAGGCGTCGCAGTGCCGGCGCGCCAGCAGGAACGCCAGTTGCACCGGGGTCGACGGGTGCGCCAGGTCGGCGTACGTGTACTTGATCGAGCCGGGTACGGCGCGCCTCGTGAGGTACGCCCAGTAGTGCTGCAGCGACGACGGGATGGACAGGTCGCCGGGGTGCCGGAACGGGTGCTCAGCGGTCTGCCGCACCTCGTCCGGCAGCCACTTCTCGATCTCCTCGAGAACGCTCTTCTGCAGCGTGTACGGCACGTGTTGCATCTTCTGCGTGATGCCTCGGTCGAAGCGCTCCGCGATGTGCCGCCGGTTGTTCTTGCCGGCCGCTGTCACCGGGGCGTCGAAGACCGTCGCCGGGCCCGCGTCGAGCTGCGCGTCCGACTGGAAGAACTTGGCGATGCCGTTGGCGTGGAAGAACGTGTCCGGGGCGACCGGACGGCCCAGGAACATGTCGTCGTTGAAGTAGATGAAATGCTCGGACAGGCCCGGAATGCGGTGCAGCCGGGACTCGATGGCGTGCGAGTTGAACGTCGGCAGCACGCCGGTGTCGCCGAACAGCTCCCGGTGGCTGACCACGGTGAGCCGGGGGTCGGAGGAGTCGAGCCAGGGCGGGATCTGATCGTCGGTGACGAGGAAGATCTTCCGCACCCAGGGCGCGTACGCCACGATCGACCGCAGCGAGTACTTGAGCTCGTCCCGGCTGATGAAGCGTGAGTCGTTCGACGCGATCGTGTTGATCTGCTCGCGGCCGAACGCGGCGAGCGAGGCGTTCTTACGGGCGAGCCAGTCCGGGTCGTCGCCGTCCACCCATGTGTAGACCACGTCGATGGGGAAGCGGACGTCCTCGGCCGGCACCATGGCGAACTCGGACCGGGTCCGGTACCGAGGCTGTTCGTCGAGCGGCATCATCGGGTTCAGCGTGATCGGCGGGACCATGCGGTAGTCCGCCTCGGCCGGCAGCTCCGACGCCACCGCGTTGCGCCGCGGTCCGACGATCGTGGCGGGTGCGCCGCCCACGCCCGGCTGGGTCTTCCAGAACTCGATCTCGCAGGCCGAGCCGCTGCCGAGGACCGTCGTCCCGTACGGGCTGGTGACCGGGAAGAAGACCTGGACGCCGTTCTTACCCCGACCGGACGAGAAACCGGCGTCGGAGACGCTGCCGGTGCGGATCTCGGCGGCCGTGAGCTCGGCGTCGCCGCGCAGGGCGACGATGGTCCGGTCCCGGTCGCGCCAGTTGACCGCGACGGAGCTGTGCAGGTTCTTGATCGGCCGGAGGCAGAAGTACTCGATGCCGGCGCGTTCCAGCACGGCGACGACCGCGTCGAGGTTCTGCCGCCAGGCAGCGGCCGGCGTCATGTCCGGTATCACGCGCGCGCGTACGGCTCTGCCGGCGTCACGAACGGAAACCATCGACCCGGCCGGTGCAGGTTTGGGAAGGGCTCGTTGGCGGGTAAGGCGACGGACCAGCCAGAGCTGTCGGTGGGGCGGAAGGAGTTCGACCAGCTTGAGCCGGTACCCCTTCGGCAGCAGTCGGTAGAAACGTAGCGCGATCATGCGGTGTCCAGGATCGTCGCCATGGCAAGCAGCGAGAATCGTGGGCCCGCAAGCCCGTCGGAGTTACTCAAAGACAACTCGGCCTTCCCCCCGTGCACCCCAGTGACGGCCGGAGGTCGACATCGGGCGTCGATCGCTGTGGCCGTAGCGAATTGACAGGGTAGTCGCCTTCGCTTCGTGAAATAAATCCATCTATGGTGCGTAGCCGCCTGATTACACAGCGTTGAACTAATAGACCCAGACGCGGGTCTTGACCGGAATCTCGTCATGGGACCACAGCCAGTTCATCGCGGCGATGGACACACGGGCGCAGCCGTGTGACGCGGGATGGGCCGGCACGCTCGGGGCGCCGTGCACCGCGATCCCGCCGTTGAAGTATTTCGGCCGCCACAGCAGCCCCAGTGGGGCGTCGCGCCAGCCGTCGATCTGCCGGCTCACCCGGAACTTGCCGCGCGGTGTGTCCGCGAGATAGGTCTCGCCGTCCTGCTCGTAGTACTCGTTCGACCCGGTCGACGTATTGAAGATCTGCTCGACCCGGCCGTCCTGAACGAGCAGGAGCAGCTGGCGTTTCAGATCGATCTCCACGAACTTGCCGCTCGTCGATTTCGCCGCCGGGCGGACACCTCGCTCCAGCGCCTGGTGCGTCCGCGGCCCGACCACGCCGTCGCGGCCCAGTTTCGCGGCTTTCTGCAGCGCGAACACCGCCTGCTGGGTGGTCGAGCCGAACTTGCCGTCCGGCTTGCCGTTCCAATATCCCAACGCGGTCAGCCGGTTCTGCAACGCCAGCACCTCGGCGCCTTCAGCGCCGGACTTCAGCTTTTTCAGCACCGCCGGCGGCGCCGCGGCCGAGGAGGTGGGCCCGGTCGAGGCGGTGGGCGCGGCCGAGGCGGTGGGCGCGGCCGGTGAGGCGGCCCCGGCCGGGGCGGTGGGCGCGCTCGACGCCTGCGAGGGTACGGGGGAGGGCACCGGCCCGTTCGCCACCGGATCGGACGAGTCGCAACCGGCGACAAGGGCCGACGCGGCCGTGAGGGCAACCGTGATCAGCAGGGCTCTGCGCACCGCGACCTCCTCCCCACGCTGGTAGTGGCGTCAGTGTAGAGACACCCGTCCACCGATCCACCGAAGATCACCGATTGACCACCCCGCCGGGGAAGTCGATCTCACAAAAGAGCCGAGTAGTCTTTGGCTATGTCATGGAAGGCGAGCGCACGGCATGGTGTCCGGGAGGCGCCGGGCGGTTTCGCGCTCGTCCAGGAGCTGCTGAACACGCGCGGCACGATGGCGTACGGTGCTGACCTGCTCGTCTCCGGCGAGGACGCCCAGTGGTGGGTGACCGACGCCCTCGGCACCTGGTCCCGGGTGTCCGGGCTGCCGGCGCCGACTCTGCTGCTCTCCGCCGGCGATCTGCGCTCCCTGCGCCGGTTGCGCGCGGCGTTCGAGCAGGTGGTGCTCGCCGGGGCGAACCCGGAGCGGGACGGCGCCCTGCCCCCCGCCGACGTGCAGGTGAGCCTCGTTCCGGATGCCGACGGCTGGGTGCGGGTCGTGCCGACCGGCCGGGGCACCCGGTGGTTCGCCTCGGCGCTCTGGGCCGAGGCGTTGCAGGCACAGCAGGCCGGGATCTGGCCGAGGCTGAAGCTCTGCCACAACAACGCCTGCCGGGCGGCCTTCTTCGACACCTCGCGCAACAACAGCGGCGTCTGGCACGACGTCAGCACCTGCGGCAACACGGCGAACCTGCGGGCGTTCCGGGAGCGGCGCCGCCTGCTCGGGAACACCGGCGGTCAGGCGGGCGCCCCCGGCCCGGAGCAGCGCTGACCCGCAGTCCTGCTCCGGGCAATCGTGGCACGCCGGGGCCGCAACCCGGCAGGTCCCGCTGGGAACTTCGCCGCCACGGCGGGCGACTATTGATTCATGGCATGTGAGCGGTGGCGCGAGATGCTCTCCGCGCAGTTGGACGGCGAGGACGACCCGGTCATGCGGCCGCTGGTCGACGAACACCTGGCCGGGTGCGCCGGCTGCCGGGACTGGCTGGACCGGGCGGCGGCGGTGAACCGCCTGACGCGAACTCACGCGGTGCCGGCCGTGCCGGACCTGACCGACGCCATCCTGGCGGCCCTGCCGCCGAGCACCGCACCCGCGCACGCCGCATCCCTGGACGCCCGGTCCACCGGCGCCGGATCCCCGGACAGCCGATCCGCCCGCGCTGAATTCCCCGGCGCCGGATCCGCGGATGGCCGGTCCTCGGATGGTGTGCCGGCACGGCGGAGGCTGCCGGTCGCGGCGCTGCTCTACATCGCGCTGGCGCTGGTCGGCACGGTGCAGCTGATGCTCGGGCTGACCCAGGTCGGCGGCGGGGTGAGCGCCGCGCACGACCACGCCGGGCTGAACGCGACGCCGGGTCACCTCTGGCACGAGTCGGCCGCTTGGAACGTGGCGATCGGCGCCGGGTACCTCTTCATCGCGCTGCGCCGGACCCGGCCGACAGGGCTGCTGCCGACGCTGACCGCGTTCGTCGCGATGCTGCTGCTGCTCTCGGTCAACGATCTCACCGGCGGCCGGGTCGACGTGGCCCGGCTGGTCGGCCACGGCTTCGTGATCCTCGGTTACGTCCTGGTGGTGGCGTTGGCCCGGGGCGTGGGCGGGGAGGCACGGCCACCCGGCGCCCGGATCGGCACGGGCTGGCGAGCACGGTTCGACCCGGACACCGACACCGAGCCCTCCACCGCCCCGGCTCGCCCGAGGCTGCGCCTGCTGCCGCCGCCCTCAGGCCCCCTGACCGCCCGATCCACCCACCAAGACGAAGCCGCCTAGCCATCGCCCCGGCGACCTTGGCGAATTCGCAGCCACGTTCGTTCCTGGGCAACTAGCCAAGATCAGCGCATGGGGTGGGAGTCAGCGGGCCGGCGGGCGGACCGAGAGCTCGCGCCACTCGTCCGGCCCGTTCAGCAGGCCGCGGACCATGTCGAGGGCCGCGTCCTCGCTGTCGAACTCGAAGAAGTGTGAAACGCCGTCGGAACCGCCGGCACGCTGCTCGACATACCACTGGTCACCGCTGACCCGTAAGTAGACGTCTTTGCGGGCCAGCCGGCCCCACTTGCCGTTCCACCAGTGCTTACGCTGCTCCATCCCGGCACTGTATCGAACATGTGTTCGAACAGTGCCGGGTGGGCGGATCTTTTCTCTTTTTGGATTCGGGTCAGCGCGGCGGCTGCTGGGAGTGGCGTCCGAGCACCTCGTCCAGCGCGCTGTTGGACACCTCGTGACCCTGGCCGCGCAGCAGCGCGTCACGGATCTCGGTGAGCAGCTTGACCTCTTCGCTGGGCGCCTTCGGCGGCGGCTCCTCGCCGCGGCGGCGGCGCTCGGCCAGCCGGTTCAGCGGGAACACCACCAGGAAGTAGAGCACCGCGGCGGTGAGGAGGAAGGTGATCAGCGCGTTGATGAACGACGCGTAGTCGAACGGGACCTTGTTGATCTCAAAAGTTCCGGCGGTGAGACCCTTGCCGCCGCCCATCAGCTGGATCAGCGGCTTCAGGAACGCGTTGGTGAAACTGCTCACCACCGTGGTGAAGGCAGCGCCGATCACGACGCCGACCGCGAGGTCGACGACGTTGCCGCGCATGATGAAGTCTTTGAAACCTTGGAACATCTTGCTCACGGGCACTCCCGGGGGGCCGAAGTTCATCCGGCAACGGACGTGCCCGCCACCGGTCGGCGACAAACTACGCCGACCGGTCCAGCCGTGGAACTTTCCGGCAGGCGTGTCAGTCGAGCACCGGCTCCTCGGCGGTGACTGCCTCGTCCACCGTCGGGTAGGTGTGCAGCACCTCGACCAGGCCACTCACCTCGAGGATGCGCAGCACGCCCCGCTGCGGCGCGGCCAGCCGCACCGTCCCGCCGGCGTCGTCGGTGCTGTTCTTCGCCCGCACGAAGACCGACAGGCCGGTGGAGTCGCAGAAGGACACCTCGGCGAGGTCGAAGATCAGGCGCGTCCGGCCCTTCTCCAGCAGATCACTGATCTGATCCTGGAGCTGGGGGGCGGTCGCCATGTCAAGCTCACCAGCGACCGACACGACCACCATGTCGCCGCGCTGTTCCGTTTGTACCGTCAGGGACATTCGCCGACCTCCAGTTATTGCTGAACGGTACTCCACGTACCCGGGGATGCGCAGAACCGGACCCGGCAGTTCCGTTCCGTGGTCCGGTCTATTAGTTGGTCTACAGCAAGTAACGGACCTTCTGATGGTAAAGTCCGGCCGTTGCGCACGGATCGTGTGGTGGGGAGGCAGCGATGCCGCTGAGTTCGGATGAAGCGAGGCGCTTCGCCGACCTGCTGAAAGAACACGCGGAGTCACTTACGGCCCGGTGGGCCGAACTGGCTGCCGCCGGCCTGCGTGGCCGCCTCAGCGGTTCGGAGTTGCGGCGTCAGGTCGAGGACCTGCGGAAGAGCTTCGAGGAGGCGCTCGGCGCCGGATCGGTGGACCTGACCGACGAGCGTTCGGCCGAGCTGCGCGCTCAGCTCGGCGAGCTGTCCAGCCACCGGGCCCGGCAGGGTTTCACCGCCACCGAGACGGCGATCAGCATCTACGCGTTCAAGGACGCGGTGCTCGAGGTGCTCGGTGACGGCAACGATGCCGGCACGCTGCGCGACTACGTGGCGTTCTCCACGTTCGTGGACCGGGCCGCGCTGTTCACCTTCGACAGCTACGTGAAGGTGCGCGAGGGCCTCATCGCCGACCAGGCCGAGCAGCTCCTGGAGCTCTCCACCCCGGTGGTGAAGCTGTGGGAGGGCGTCGTAGCGGTGCCGCTGGTCGGCACGCTCGACTCGGCCCGTGCCCAGGTGGTGATGGAACGGCTGCTGCAGACCCTGGTGGACACCAGCTCGCCGTACGCGATCATCGACATCACCGGTGTTCCGGCCGTCGACACCCAGGTCGCCCAGCACATCCTCAAGACCGTGGTGGCCGCCCGGCTGATGGGCGCCGACTGCATCATCTCCGGCATCCGCCCGCAGATCGCGCAGACGATCGTGGCGCTCGGCATCGAGTTCGGCGACATCGCGACGAAGGCCTCGCTCGCCGACGCCCTGCGCTACGTTCTCGGCAAGACCGGCAACCGATCCCTTCCCGCCAAGCGCACGGAGCGCTGACGTGGAACGCGTCCCGGTCCTGAAGATCGGTGACATCCTCCTCGTCTCCATCCAGATCGACATGGAGGACCAGGTCGCGCTGCAGCTGCAGGAGGACCTGGCCGAGCGGATCGTGGCGACCGGCTGCCATGGCGTGATCATCGACATCAGCGCGCTCGACATCGTCGACTCGTTCGTCGGCCGCACTCTCGCCACCATCGCCTCGGTCTCCCGGGTGCTGGACGCCGAGACCGTGGTGGTCGGCATGCGCCCGGCCGTGGCGATCACCCTGGTCGAGCTGGGGCTGTCGCTGCCCGGGATCCGGACGGCGCTCGATGTGGAGCTGGGCATCGAGATGCTGGCCCGCGCCCGGCAGGAAAGCGATCCGGAACCGGACTTCGACGAGGATGAGCCTGACACGGCAGCGGTAAGCACGCCGTGACCGAGGAGAGCCAGCGGCTTCCGGTTTCGACCGACCAGGACGTCGTCCGGGTCCGGCAGCTGGTGCGTACCGTCGCTGTCGCGGTGAAGCTGTCACTCGTCGATCAGACCAAGCTGGTCACGGCCGCGAGCGAGCTGGCACGCAACACCCTGGTCTACGGTGGCGGCGGCGAAGTGGTCGTGAGCCGGGTGCGGAGCGACCGCCGGCCCGGCATCAGGATCGTCTTCGCCGACCAGGGCCCGGGCATCGCCGACCTGGACCTGGCACTCACCGACGGTTACACCACCGGCGGCGGCCTCGGCCTCGGGCTCAGTGGCGCACGTCGCCTGGTCGACGAGTTCGAGATTCAGACCGAGGTGGGTAAGGGCACGACAATCACCGTTACCAAGTGGTGCCGATGAGCGGAGACACGGTGGTATCGCTGCCCGAGGAGTTGCTCGGCGAGGGAGTCTGGTTCCGGGTCGAGGAGGCGGTGAGCGCCGCCGCGGTCCGCCGAGCCGCCGAACGCCTGGCCGCCGATCTGGGCATGCCGGACCGCCGTGTCGCCGACCTCTCGATCGTCGCCGCGGAAGCAGCCGGGAACCTGGTCAAACACGCTGATCAGGGCGTCATCCTGGTGCGCGCGGTGCGTACGTCCGAACATGCCGGTGTCGAGATCATCTCGGTGGACAGCGGACCCGGCATCGCCGACGTCGACCGGGCCATCGGTGACGGGCACTCCACCGCCGGAACCCTGGGCATCGGGCTCGGCGCGATACTGCGCCAGGCCAGCCGCTGGGACATGTACTCGAAGCCGGGCAACGGGACGGTCCTGGCCGTGCAGGTGTGGCCGGAAGCGCCGCCGGCGCCGAGCTGGGTGGCGGGTCTGACCCGGCCGCTCCCGGGTGAGACGGTGAGCGGGGACGCGTACGCGATCCGTCAGGACGGTGACCGCCGGCAGGTGCTGGTCTGCGACGGCCTGGGGCACGGCGGCCTCGCGGCGGCCGCCTCGCACGAGGCGGTGCGCACCTTCCTCTCCGGAGCCCTCGTCCCGCCGGCTGCGGCCGTCGACGTCCTGCACCGGGCCCTCGGCCACACCCGCGGCGCCGCGCTCGCGGTCGCCGAACTGGACACCTCGGCCGGCCTGGTCCGGTACGCCGGGCTGGGCAACATCGCCGGTACCGTGCTGGCGGCGGACGGCACCCGGCGCGGCATGGTCTCGATGCCCGGGATCGCCGGTCACCAGCGCCGTCAGATCCGTGAGTACGACTACCCGCTGAGCCCCGGCGCGGTGGTGCTGATGCACACCGATGGCGTGGTGGACCGCTGGAACCCGGCCGACTACCCCGGCCTGCTGACCCGTTCGCCCGAGGTGATCGCGGCGACCGTGCTGCGGGACGCCGGTACCCGCCGTGACGACGCCGGCGTCCTGGTGGCTCGCCCGTCATGACCGGACCGACCGGCGAGCCGCTGATGAGCATGCGCCTGCGGGTCGAGCAGGACATCTTCATGGTGCGGCAACTCGGCCGTGAGGTGGCCCGCGCGGTCGGCCTGGAGTCGCAGGACCAGACCCGGTTCGCCACGGCGCTCAGCGAGGTGGGCAGGGTTCTGCTCGCCGCCGGTCCGGACGCCGAGGTGGTGTTCAGCGCCAGGCCGTACGGGGTACCTACGCTGCACGTGACGATGGCGCGACCGGTCCGTGGCGAAGCGGATCGGCTGGCCCGCCAGTTGCAGCACGTCGGCCGGTTGGTCGACACGATGGAGGTCGAGGATGGCAGCACCGGCACGGTCGTACGGATGGCTCGGCGTCTGCCGCCGGGTGCTTCGGAGCTGACGCCGGCCCGTATGGACGAGATTCGCTCGGGGCTGGCCGGCCACGTGCCCGGCAGCCCACTCGACGAGCTGGCGGTCCAGAACCAGCAGCTCATCGCGGCGCTGGACGAAGTGCGTGCCCAGCGCGACGACCTCGCTCGCCTCAACGCCGAGCTGGAGGATACGAACCGCGGCGTGATGGCCCTCTACCACCAGCTCTCCGAGGAGCTGGAGGAGACGAACCGCGGTGTCGTGGCGCTCTACGCCGAGCTGGACGAGAAGTCGGTGCAGCTGCGGGCCGCGAGTGAGGCGAAGAGCCGATTCCTGGCCAACGTGAGCCACGAGCTGCGGGCGCCGGTCACCGCGATCATCGGGCTCGGCCGGCTGCTCACCGACTCCGCCTCGGACGATCTCACCGAGGAGCAGAGCCGCCAGGTCGACCTGATCCGCTCCTCGGCCAGCGACCTGCTGACCCTGGTCAACGGCCTGCTCGACCTCGCGAAGGCGGAGGCCGGCCGGATCGAGCCGAACTGGTCCGAGGTCGACCTCAAGGCGATGTTCGGCCAGCTCCGCGGCACGTTGCGGCCGCTCGCCACCCGGCCCGAGGTGGACTTCGTGATCGAGGAGCCGGCCGTGCCGTCGCTGCGCTCCGACGAGGTGCTGCTCGCCCAGGTGCTGCGCAACCTGCTGACCAACGCGATGAAGTTCACCGAGTCCGGTTCGGTGCGGCTGAGCGCGCGCCCGATCGGCGGCGACGTCGAGTTCTCGGTCGCGGACACCGGCACGGGCATCCCGCCGGAGCTGCACGAACGGATCTTCGAGGAGTTCTACCAGGTGCCCGGCAGCAAACCGGTGAGCGGCAAGGGCACCGGTCTCGGCCTGCCCTACGCCCGCCGGCTGGCCGGGATCCTCGGCGGTGGCCTGCGGGTCGACTCCGAGCCCGGTTCCGGCAGCACCTTCACCCTGCGGCTGCCGGCGACGTCATGAGCGCCGGGGTCCAGAGCAAGGTCCCGGCCACCGTGATGGTCGTCGACGACAGCGCCACGAAGCGGTACCTGCTGGTCAGCTGGCTGACCCGGGCCGGTTTCGCGGTGCTGGAGGCGGAGACCGGCGGTGAGGCGCTGAACAAGCTGGTCGACGCCGAGGCCGACCTGGTCGTGCTGGACGTGAAGCTCCCGGACATGAGCGGTTTCGAGGTCTGCGAACGGATCAAAACCGATCAGCGGTACGGGGTTCTGCCGGTGATCCACGTGTCCGCTCATGCCGTGGACGTGAACGACCGTACCCAGGGGCTGAACCGGGGTGCGGACGCCTATCTGGTCGAGCCGATCGAGCCGGACGAGCTGATCGCGACCGCGCAGGCCGTGCTGCGTTACTACCGCGCCCGCCGGCGGGCCGAGCAGCTCGCCGAGCGGATGGTCCGCCTCGCCGAGACCACCCTGGCGATCAACTCGGCGAGCACCCTGACGGATCTGCTCGCGGCGGCGGCCGAGGGCGCGCAGGACATCTTCGGCGGTCCGGTGGTGGTGGTCGCCGAGACCTCCGAGGGCGAGAGCCTGGCCGCGGCGGGACAGCCCGCACAGGTACGGCCATGGGCCGTACCCGAGCACGGCGTGGCCGTCGGGTCGCTGGTGCGCACCGACGATCCGGCCGACTGGGACGTGGTCGACTGGCCGGCCGGCGACACGGTCGCGGTCGCCGCCGCCCGGCTGCGCGCCGACCGGCCGCCGGTCTACGTCGCCGCGCCGGGCAGCACCCAGAACCAGGGTTTCCCGGTGCTGCGGCAGCTTTCCCAGGCGGTCGCGGCGGCCGTGGAGGCGCAGCGCTCGTTCGACGAGGAGCATCGGATCGCTGTCACGCTGCAGCGCAGCCTGCTGCAGTCGGAGCTGCCGAGGGTGCCCGGCGTGGAACTCGCCGTGCGGTACGAGCCGGCCGGCGCGCAGACCGAGGTGGGCGGCGACTTCTACGAGCTGACAGTGCTCGGCGGCGAGCTGCTGGTGGCGATCGGGGACGTGGCCGGGCACTCGCTGCACGCCGCCACGGTGATGGCCGAGGTGCGGCACGCGGTCCGGGCATACGCGGTCGAGGGGCATTCGCCGGGCGAGGTGCTGGAGCTGGTCAACCGCTTCATGCGCACGGTCCTGCCGGACGACTCGGCGACGCTCTGCCTGCTCACCCTGGACCCGCTCACCGGCCGGGTCCGGATGGCCAGCGCCGGCCACCTGCCGCCGCTGATGCACACCGGTGGCGAGGCGCGGTTCCTGTCGCCGCGCGGGGCGCTGCTCGGCATCGCCGCGCCGCGCCGCGCCGAGCTGGAGTTCACCCTGCCGCCCGGTGGCACGCTGGTGCTCTACACCGACGGCCTGATCGAGCGCCGGGACACCGACATCGACGTGGGCCTGCGCGCCCTGTCGGCGATCGCGAGCGAGGTCGAACCGGACCTCGACGCGTTCTGCTCCCGGCTGCTGACCCTGCTCGCGGGTCCGGGCGAGCAGGCCGACGACATCGCAGTGGTGGCGCTCCGCCGCAAGCCCTGATCCCGGTGGGACCGCTGGAGAGGGCTTGACGGTAGCTATTCACTGAGTGAATAGTACGAGGCATGTCCACCGCACATGTCCTCCTCGGTCTGCTCGCCGGCGGCCCGCGGCACGGTTACGACCTCAAGCGGGCGCACGACGAGCGCCTGCCACAGGCCAAGCCGCTGGCGTACGGGCAGGTCTACGCCACGCTCGGCCGGTTGGAGCGGGACGGCTTCGTCGAGCAGTCCGGCCAGGAGCAGGACGGCGGCCCGGAGCGTACGTCGTACGCGCTGACCGAGCTCGGTCGTAAGCGGCTGGACACCTGGCTCACCGAGGTCGAGCCACCCGCGCCGCATGTCACCAGCACCCTCTTCAACAAGGTCGTCGTTGCTCTGCTGGCGGCCGACGCCGACCGGGCCCGGCAGTACCTGACCGCGCAGCGGGCCGCACACATGACCCGGATGCGCGAGCTGACCGGGGTCAAATCCACGCCCGGCACGACGGTCGGCGACGTGATCGCCGCCGACTACGCCCTCGGGCATCTCGACGCGGACCTGCGCTGGTTGCAGACCACCCTGGCCCGGGTCGCCGAACTGCAGAAGGAAGTGACGACGCCATGACCGCTCACCTGCTGACCGCCACCGGCGTGCAGAAGAACTACGGGCCCACCCAGGCTCTGCGCGGAGTCGACTTCAGCATCGCGGCCGGTGAGATCGTCGCGGTGACCGGGCCCAGCGGCTGTGGCAAGTCCACCCTGCTGCACTGCCTCGCCGGCCTGCTCCGGGTCGACGGCGGCGAGGTCCGCTACCGGGATCAGGACATCGGGCTGTGGTCCGAGGCGGCTCGGTCCCGGCTGCGCCGGTCCGACTTCGGCGTGCTGTTCCAGTTCGGGCAGCTGGTGCCGGAGCTCACGGCGGCCGAGAACGTCGGCCTTCCGTTGCTTCTCGCCGGTTCGGGGCGGCGAGAGGCGCGGGAGGCGGCGATCGGCTGGCTCGACCGGTTCGGGGTGGCCGACCTGGCCGACAAGCGGCCCGGCGCGATGTCCGGCGGGCAGCAGCAGCGCTGCGCCGCGGCCCGGGCCCTGGTGACCGAGCCGCAGGTGGTGTTCGCCGACGAGCCGACCGGTGCGCTCGACCAGCTCAGCGGCGAGCAGGTGCTGGGCGCGATGGTCCAGGTGGTGCGCGAGCAGGGCGCGGCCGTCGTGCTCGTCACCCACGAGGCGACGATCGCGGCGTACGCGGACCGGGAGATCGTGCTCCGCGACGGTGCCGTGGATCCGACCGGTCTCGGGGTGGCGCCGTGAGGTTCTCCACCCTGGTCCGGCTGAGCCTCGCCGGGAACCGGACCGACCGGCTGCGCACCGTGCTGACCGCCGCCAGCGCGGCGCTCGCCGCGCTGGCCCTGCTCGCCGCCGCGACCGTCGCGACCATCCGCGGCGGCGCCTGGGTCGACGCGCCGGACGGGTCCGGCGCGAGGATCCTCTCACCGGGCTCCGCGCAGTATGCGAGCCCGCTGCTGTACGAGGCCGGGCTGCGCCCCGGCGTGCTCTTCGCACTGGTGGCGCTCGCGTTCCCGGTGCTGGCGCTGGCCGGCCAGTGCATCCGGCTCGGCGCGCCGGCCCGGGACCGGCGGCTCGCCGCGCTCCGGCTCGGCGGCGCCACACCCCGGCAGACCGTGCTGATCGCCGGCGCGGAGACCGCGGTGGCCAGCGTGCTCGGCTCGGTGATCGGCCTCGGGATCTTCGCGGTGCTACGCGCGACACTGGACCGGCGGTCCGCCGACGGGCGGCTCTGGCTGCCGGTCGACGTGGTGCCGGACCCGCTGCTCGTGGCCGGGGTCCTGCTGATCGTGCCGCTGTTCGCCGGCGCGATCGGCGTGCTGCTGATGCGGCGCGTCGTGATCACCCCGCTCGGCGTGGTGCGGCGGCTGCGGGAGAACGGGCCGTGGCCGTGGCCGGGTGTGCTGATCGCCGCCGGGCTTGTCGCGTTCATCGGCCCGGAACTGCTCCCGGACGACTGGCAGCTGCCGGAGTGGGCGCCGCTGGTCTTCATGGGCAGCGGGGTGCTGCTGGTGACGCTCGGTGTGGTGCTCGGCGTCGGGTGGATCTCCTACACCGCCGGGCGGCTGCTGCGCCGGTACGGGCGGGGACCGGCCACCCTGCTGGCCGGCGGGCGGCTGATGGCGGACCCGTGGAACGGCAGCCGGACGCTCGGGGCGCTGCTCGCGGCGGTCGTGTTCGGTGCCGGGACGATCGGCTTCCGGGAGTACCTGATCACTGAGTTCCGGGCCACCGAGGAGTACAACCGGATGATCGACCCGACCGCGACGGGCGGCGTCGGGTTCGGCAGTGACCAGGAGTTCTACCTCGGGGCGATCCGGCTGGTCATGGTGGCCGTCTCCGTCGCGCTGGCGGTCGCGGCGGCCGGTGTGCTCGTCGCGCTCGTCGAGGGGATCGTGGCGCGGCGGCGGGCGTACGCGGCGCTGACCGCGACCGGGGTGCCGCGCCGGGCCCTCGCCTCGGTGCTGCTCTGGCACACCTTCGTGCCGCTGGTGCCGGCCCTGGTTCTGGCGCTCGCCGCCGGGACGGCGCTGATCCGGATGACCGGGGCGGAGGTGAGTTACGGCGGGTCGACCGAGCAGTGCATCGACCCGGCGGCGGACTGGGCGACCTGCGCCAAGGAGACGATCGTGGGCCCGTCGCTGGTGGTGCCGGTTCCGATCGCGTTCGCTGAGCTCGCGCTGCTCGGCGCGGGGGCGCTGGCCGTGATGCTGCTGGTCGTCGGTGTGGGTGCCGCGGTGCTGCGGTCGAGCACCGACCTGGAGGAATTGCGGATGGGCTGAGCGCGGGCTATGGGCGCCGGGCCTCGCGCCCGCATCCGGGCCGGATGCGGGCGCAACGGCCTTGAGCAGCACCCCGGTCGCCTGGACTCTCGGGGACCTCTCGTGGCTCGTACCAGATCGGGGTTTTTCAGACGGCCTTGACCACGTCCAAGATCCAGGAGAGCACGAAGGCCTCCTCTTTCCACGAGTCGTAGCGGCCGCTGGGACCGCCGTGGCCGGCGCCCATCTCCGTCTTGAGCAGGTATGTGCCGTCGGGGGCGACCGCGCGCAGGCGGGCGATCCACTTGGTCGGCTCGTGGTAGAGGACGCGGGTGTCGTTGAGGCTGGTCACCGCGAGGATCTGGGGGTAGCGCAGCTTCGCGACGTTCTCGTAGGGGCTGTACGACTTCATGTACGCGTAGACCTCGGGGGATTCGAGCGGGTTGCCCCACTCCTCCCACTCGGTGACAGTGAGCGGCAGGCTCGGGTCCAGGATCGAGGTCAGCGGGTCGACGAACGGCACCTCGGCGACGATGCCGGCGAACGCTTCCGGAGCGAGGTTCGCGACCGCGCCCATCAGCAGGCCACCGGCCGAACCGCCCCGCGCGACAAGGCGTGCCGCGGACGTCCAGCGGGCCCGGACCAGGGCCTCGGCGCACGCCACGAAGTCGGTGAAGGTGTTCTTCTTCGCCAGCATCTTGCCGTGTTTGTACCAGCCGCGGCCCAGCTCGCCACCGCCGCGCACGTGCGCGATCGCGAAGACCACGCCGCGGTCCAGCAGGCTCAAGCGGGCGATCGAGAAGTACGGGTCGATCGAGTGCTCGTAGGAGCCGTAGCCGTAGAGCACAGCGGGATTGTCGCCGTTCCGCGGCGTGTTCTTCCGGGCGACGATCGAGATCGGGACCCGGGTGCCGTCCGGGGCGGTCGCCCACTCGCGGAACTGCTCGTAGTCGGCCGGGTCGTAACCGCCCAGCACCGGCTTCTGCTTGCGCAGCGTCATCGCCCGGGTCACCAGGTCGACGTCGTAGACCGACTCCGGGGTGACGAGCGAGGTGTAGCTGATCCGGACCGAGCTCGTGTCGTACTCCGGGTTGCCGGCCAGCCCGACGCTGTAGATCGGCTCGGGGAACGGCATGTCGTACCGATCGGTGCTGCCGTCGGTCATCACCCGCAGGCCGGTCAGGCCGTCCCGGCGCAGCGACACCACGACGTGCCGGGCGAACGCGTCCACCGACTCCAGGCGGGTGCCCGGCTCGTGCGGGATCAGCTCGATCCACTCACCCGGGTTGTCCACCGAGGTGCAGGCCAGCGCGAAGTCCTCGGCGTCCCGGTTGTGCAGGATCAGGAACCGGTGGCCGTGGTGCTCCACGCTGTACTCGACGCCCTGGACCCGCTCGGCGATCAGGGCCGGCTCCGCCTCGGGCTGGTCCGCCGGGATCACCCGAACCTCGGAGGTGATCTTGCTCTGCGCGTCGATGACGATGAACTTCTCGCTGCGGGTCAGGTCGACACCCACCCAGAAGCGCTCGTCCGGCTCCTCGTAGATGATCGTGTCGGTGGTCTCGCCGACCACGTGCCGCCACACCCGGTACGGCCGCCAGGCCTCGTCGACAGTGATGTAGAAGAGCACGCTGCCGTCGGCCGACCAGGCGCTGCCGTAGAACGCGTCGGTGATCTCGTCGGCCAGCACCTCGCCGGTGCGCAGGTTTTTGATTTTGAGGGTGAACCGCTCGTCGCCGGCGAAGTCGGTGGAGTAGGCGAGCCAGTTGCCGTCCGGGCTCACGTCGAACGTGCCCAGGGCGAAGAACTCCTTGTCCCGGGCGAGCTCGTTGCCGTCGAGGAGGATTTCTTCCGCGCTGTTGTCGCTCTGCAGGGGCGGGTCGGTCTCACCCGGGCGCACCGGCACCCGGCAGTGGATCCCGTACTGCTTGCCCTCGACAGTGCGCGTGTAGTACCAGTGGGCGCCCTTGCGGGTCGGCACCGACAGGTCGGTCTCCTGGGTGCGGCTGCGGATCTCCTGGAAGACCCTCTGCCGTACGTCGTCCAGGTGCGCCGTCGCCTTCTCGGTCCAGGCGTTCTCGGCCTCCAGGTACGCGATTGTCGCCGGGTCCTCTTTGTTCATCAGCCAGGCGAACTCGTCGGTGACCGTGTCGCCGTGGAAGGTGCGCTCAGAGGGCGACTGGTGGGCCGTGGGAGGCGCTTCGATCGTCACCCGAAACACGTTACCGGCGGATTGGTCCGCGAAGAGTTTCTTACACACGTGGACCTCACCGATTAGAACATGTGTACGATGTGCCAGAGTGGACGATCTTCAGGGGGTCTCTAACTCCGTTAGGGGGAGGCATCGGTGTGAGTGATTCCCTACTGGATGCACTCGTGGATATCTGCGGTCCCGGTTTCGCGCGCCCGGCCCGCACCGTGGACCAAGCAGCCGGCCGCCGCGCCGGTCTCGTCGCGCAGCCGGCCACGGCCTCGTCGGCCGCCGCGATCCTGCGGCTCGCGGCCGAGCGCGGGCTGTCGTTCCGGGCGCGGGGCGCCGGCACCAAAATCGATTGGGGTACGCCCCCGGCCAGTCTCGACCTGATCGTGGACACCGGCCGGCTGAACGGCATGTGGGGTCACCGGGATGCGACAGTCGTGGTCGCCGCGGGCACGCCGGTCTCCGCCGTCCAGGCCGCGCTGGCGCTGAAAGGTCAGCGGCTCGCCGTCGACCCGCCGTCGCGCGGCGCCACCGTCGGCGGGATGCTGGCCGTCAACGAGTCGGGCCCGCTGCGGCACCGGTTCGGCAGTCCGGCCGCGCAGGCCGCCAGCGTCTCGTTCGTCTCCATCGCCGGATCGGAGGAGTCCTCCGACGGTGAGGACGGGCGGCCCGGCATCGCCGAGATCGACGGGGTGCTCACCTCGGCCGTCCTCAACCTCGAACCGTTGCCGGCAGCGCGGCGCTGGGTCGGGCGGACCGTCAAGACCCCCGCCGAGGTGGACGATCTCGTCTCCTCGGTGCTGGTGCAGGACGTGTCGCCCAGCGGCATCGAGGTCGACCTGCCCGGCGCGGGTGGTGGCGTGCTCGCCCTGCTGCTCGAAGGCGCCGAGGCCGAGGTGGCCGGGAGCGCTGACAAGGTCGCCGGCGCGTGGGGCGGCGGCGCCGTGGTGGCGTCGTCGGCGCCGTCGTGGTGGGGGCGGTACCCGTTCGGGGTGGGTGACGTGGCCGTGCGGATCGCTGTGCAGCCCCGGCATCTGCAGGCCGTCGCGTACTCGCTGCTGGACGTGGCCGGTGGCGCTGTCGCCATTCGGGGGTCGGCCGGGGTGGGAGCCGTGCATGCGGTGCTGCCCGGTGAGTTGGGGGTGGCTCGGGTGCGGGAGATCGTGACGGCTCTGGAGCAGGTGTTGATCGCTCGGCGGGGGAGGTTGGCGGTGGTGGCCGCGCCGCCGGAGTTGGCGGTGGAGCTGCCGATGACGGAAACGCGCGAGCTGTTCTGAGGGGCGCTCGCGGCGCTGTGCTAGCTGCGGGCTGCGTTGCCGGCGTGAGCCGCGGGGCTACGCGTTCCTGGCGTGAGCTGCGGGGCTGCGCGTTACCGGCGTGAGCTGTGAGGGCGCGGCTTCGCGGCTGGCGGCGTGGCGTCGGGCCGCGCGGCGACTCTCGGGATCTTGGCAAGTTGTGAATGCCACGGGGGCAGAACTTGCCAAGGTCTCGCGGAGTTGCCGCGCGGTGCCGGCGTTTGTCGCGGCGTGATCCCCGCGCGGCGGGGCGACTTAGCCGAAGGACGGGATTCGGGTCACTGCCTCTGCCGCCAAGTGACGACCCAGGCGCGCCACATCGCCCACCGCATAGGTCAGGTAGGCGAACTGCCCCACCTCGCGCACCCCGGTGAGGATCAGGTCGTCGACCAGGAGCTTGCGGCGGAGCAGCGGCGCGCCGTCGCCGAGGATGGCCGGGGCGATGCCGAGGATGATCTCGTCGAGGAGGCCGTGGTCGACGAACTGGCTGACCAGGTTGCCGCCGCCGGCCAGCCAGACGTTCTTGCCCTGGGCGGCCACCACCATGGCCTCGTGGACGCGGCGGACGTCGCCACTGATCATGAAGACGTTGGCGTCCGGCACGGGCGGCAGGTCGCGGTGGGTGAAGACCCAGCACGGCACGTCGCCGTACATGTCGTGCCAGTTCTCCGGCTCTTCGAGCAGGTTGTCGTTCTTGAGCACCCACTCGTAGGTGGTCGCGCCCATGGCGAACGCGCCGACGCCGGCGAAGAACTCGCCGAACGGATTGGCGGTGCCCTCGTCGACCTCGAAGAGCCAGTCCAGCGAGTTGCTCTTGTCGGCGATGAAGCCGTCGATGCTGGTGGCGGTGTAGTACTGCGTCTTCGCCATGACCAACACGATGCCATGACTCAGGCGACAAAAAGGGCAGATCGATCAGAGTCGGCGAAGGGCTAGGCCGTGGCCGGCCCAGCCTGCGCCCGTGGCCGGCCCAGCCTGCGCCCTGAGCGTGAGCTTTACCGCGCGGGTGCGGAGACGTCGTAGGTGAGGTATGCGAATTGGCCGATCGGCCGGGCCCCGGTCAGCGTGAAGCGGGCCGACGTGATGCGCCGGGGCAGCACCGGCGCGCCCTTGCCGAGGCTCACCGGGGCGACCCCGAGGATGACCTCGTCGAGCAGGCCCTCGTCGGCGAACTGGCCGACCAGCTCACCGCCGCCGACCAGCCAGATGTTCTTGCCCTGGGCCGCGGCCACCATCTCCGCGTGGACGGGCGCCACCTCCCCCCGTACAAAATGAAGGTTTGCTCCTGGAATCGCGGGGAGCTCGCGCGAACTGAAAACCCAGGCGGGTGTGTCGCCATAGGGCTCGAGCCATTTCTCCGGATGCTCCAGCGCGCCCTCATACTTAAGGATCCACTCGTAGGTGGTGGAGCCCATCGCGAACGCGCCGATGCCGGCGAAGAACTCGGCGAACGGGTTCTCCCCGCCCTGGTCGACCTCGAAGAGCCAATCCAGCGAGTTGTGCTCGTCAGCGATGAAGCCGTCGATCGTGGTCGCGGTGTAGTACTGCGTCTTCATGCCACCGACCCTGCCACGCCGGTATGACAAAACTCAGGCGTCGTTGCGCAGCACCAGGATCGCGATGTCGTCACGCGGCTCCTCGACCGAGAAATTGATCGTCGTGGAGCGCAGCCGGGCCGCCATCACGTCCGCCGGATAACCGGCCAGCGGCGAGGACGCCTCCCGCAACCGGTTGGAGCCGAACAGCTCGCGGCCGCGCCGGCGCTCGGTCACCCCGTCGGTGTAGAAGATCAGCGAGTCGCCCGGGTCCAGCGTGATCATCACGTCCGGCGAGGTGATCGTCTCCAGCAGGCCGAGCGCGGTGCCGCCCTCGCCGACGAACGAGGTCTTGCCGTCGGCCCGGACCAGCACCGCGCGGTCGTGCCCGGCCAGGTGCAGGCAGACGCCGAGCGACGTGCCCTTGCGGGTCACCGACGCCATGGCGAGCGTGCAGTACCGCCCGCCGCCGCGCTGCACCAGCGTGCGGTTGACCCGCCAGAGGATCTCGCTCATCGCCTTGCCGTCGTCGACCAGGATCCGGATCACGTCGCGGACCAGGCCGGTCACTGTCGCGGCCTGCACGCCCTTGCCGGAGACGTCGCCGACCACCACCAGATATTGATCGGTGCCGAACGGGACGACGTCGTAGAAGTCGCCGCCCACCTCGGAACCGGTCGGAACGTACTCCGCGGCGAAGCCGATGCCCTCCACGTGCGGCAGGGCCGGGGGAAGAAGAGAGGCCTGGAGGGTACGGGCGACCGAGCGCCGCTCGTCATGGATGCGCGCGTTGTCGATGGCGAGGGCCGCGCGCCGGGCCACGTCCTCCAGCACGGCGACCTCGTCGGCGTCGTGCCGGTGTTTCGGGTGCCGGCCGACCGCGAGCGTGCCGAGCCGGGTGCCCCGCGCCACCAGCGGTACGGCGTAACCCTCCGACGGCGTGCCGAACATGACCTGGGTACCGAGCCGGGACGCCTCCTCCAGCCGGGCCAGGATCGACTCCGGCCCGGTCTCGGCGAGCGACGAGTGCAGCTGGGCCAGCTGCGACTCCTCGGCGTGGGTCGCGGCGGCGAGCTGGAGCCGGCCCCACGTGTCGGTGGTGTGCACCGCGCACCACTGGCCGAGCCGGGGCACCACCAGCTGCGGGATCAGCGCCATCGTGAGGTTCACGTCGAGGGACTGCGCGAGCAGCTCGCTGGCTTCGGCGAGGAACGTGATCCAGGTCTGCCGGCGCACGTCGGCGCGGCGCAGCCGGTCATTCTCCAGGTGCAGGGAGAAGCGCTCGGCGACCATGGTGGCCAGGGCCTGCGCGTACCCCACCGGGGAGGCGTCGAGTTCCAGCTCTCCCGAGTACGGCCGGTGCACGTCGAGCGGAACCCGGATCGTGTCGGCGTTCTCCCGCGGGGCACGGCCGTAGCGCGCCAGCAGTTGCCGGCCCATGCCGTCGCCGCGGTCGAGCCGCACCACGCCACCGGCCGCGCCGGTCAGCCGGGCAAGCCGGGAGAGCAGGTCGGCCGCGAGGTCGGCCAGGCCCTCGTCGGTGTGCCGGTCGTTGCCGGTGCGCAGCAGGCCGGTGAGCGCGCCGAGGCTGGGCGTCTCGGCCTGGCTGGGCAACCGGACGGGCGCGTCTTTCCGCTGGTCGAGCCGGAACCAGACGCCTTTGCCGTCGCCCTCGTGCACGGTGCCCCAGCGGCTCGCGAAGTGGTCGACGAGCAGCAGGCCGCGGCCGCGCTCGGCGACCTCACCGATGTCCGGGCTCTCGTTTTTCGGCCCGACCGCGAGCTGCTCGACCGGACCGGGCGCGAAGTCGGTGACGGTCACGGTGAGGCCGCCCGGGTCGGCGGTGACCTCGATCTCCAGCTCGGTGTTGGCATGCACCACCGCGTTCGTGGAGAGCTCGGTGGTGAGCAGCAGCGCCTCGTTCAGCAGGCTGACGAGCCCGGTCTCCTCCAGCACGGAGCGGACGAGTGCACGCGCGGCCGCCGGGGTACGACGATCATTGGGCAGCCGGGTTCTGCGCACCAGGGCATCAAGCGACGCGCCTGTAGGAATCGTTCCGACCTCGGCTGGCACCCATGCATCCTCTCCTGCCGGTGGGTGTATGCACAAAGTCGTCTCTCGCATTGACCCGGTCGGGCGAGAGAGGATAGGGAACCCCGGCAGGAGACAGCGAGTGAGGACAGCATGACTACGGCCCACGAAGCCACCGTCGGCGTGCCCGACGAGACCGTTTTGCTCGGTGAGCTCGCCGACGCGTTGCGCCGTGTGCGCCGCGGCGACCTGAAGGTTCGGCTGCCCCGGCGGAGCGGGATGGCGGGCGCGGTCGCCGAGGCCTTCAACGAGGTCATCTCCCTGCAGGAACGGCAGAACCTGGACCTGCGCCGGATAAGCCGGATCGTCGGCCGGGACGGCCGGCTGACCGAGCGCCTCGACGAGGAGGGCCTGGACGGCGCCTGGGCGGACAGCGTCCGCTCGGTCAACTCGCTGATCGACGACCTGGCCCGGCCGACCACCGAGATCTCCCGGGTGATCGTGGCGGTCGCCGAGGGTGACCTGTCGCAGCACATGGCGCTGGAGATGGACGGCCGGCCGCTGCGCGGCGAGTTCCTCCGGATCGGCCGCACGGTGAACACGATGGTGGACCAGCTGTCGTCGTTCGCCGACGAGGTCACCCGGGTGGCGCGCGAGGTGGGCACCGAGGGCGAGCTGGGTGGACAGGCGGACGTCCGGGGCGTCGCCGGCACCTGGAAGGACCTCACCGACTCGGTGAACACGATGGCGTCGAACCTGACGCACCAGGTGCGCTCGATCTCGCAGGTGGCGACCGCGATGGCTCGCGGCGACCTGTCGCAGAAGATCACCGTGTCGGCGCGCGGCGAGGTGGCCGAGCTGGCCGACACGATGAACGGGCTCACCGACACGCTGCGGCTCTTCGCCGAGCAGGTCACGCGGGTGGCCCGCGAGGTGGGCACCGAGGGCAAGCTGGGCGGTCAGGCCGAGGTGCCGAACGTGGCGGGGACCTGGAAAGACCTCACCGACAACGTGAACTCGATGGCGTCCAACCTGACGAGTCAGGTGCGCAACATCGCCCAGGTCTCCACGGCGGTCGCCAAGGGTGACCTGTCGCAGAAGATCACGGTGGCCGCTCAGGGCGAGATCCTGGAGCTCAAGGACACCGTGAACACGATGGTGGATCAGCTGTCGTCGTTCGCCGACGAGGTGACGCGTGTCGCGCGCGAGGTGGGTTCGGAGGGTCGGCTGGGCGGTCAGGCCCAGGTCCGGGGCGTTTCCGGTACGTGGCGGGACCTCACCGAGAACGTGAACCAGCTCGCCGCCAACCTGACGGCCCAGGTCCGGAACATCTCGCAGGTCTCCACGGCGGTCGCCAAGGGTGACCTGTCGCAGAAGATCACGGTCGACGCCCGGGGCGAGATCCTGGAGCTGAAGAACACCGTGAACACGATGGTGGACCAGTTGTCGTCGTTCGCCGACGAGGTGACGCGTGTCGCGCGCGAGGTGGGTTCGGAAGGCAAACTGGGCGGTCAGGCCCAGGTCAAGGGCGTTTCTGGTACGTGGCGGGACCTCACCGACAACGTGAACTACATGGCGTCCAACCTGACCAGCCAGGTCCGTAACATCGCGTCGGTCACCACCGCTGTCGCCAAGGGCGACCTCGGCCAGAAGATCACGGTCGACGCCCGCGGCGAGATCCTGGAGCTCAAGTCGACAGTCAACACGATGGTCGACCAGCTGTCGTCGTTCGCCGACGAGGTCACCCGGGTGGCCCGCGAGGTGGGCACCGAGGGCAAGCTGGGCGGTCAGGCCCAGGTTCGCGGGGTCGCCGGCACCTGGCGCGACCTGACCGACAACGTGAACTCGATGGCGTCCAACCTGACGAGTCAGGTGCGCAACATCGCCCAGGTCTCCACGGCGGTCGCCAAGGGTGACCTGTCGCAGAAGATCACGGTCGACGCGCAGGGCGAGATTCTCGAGCTGAAGAACACCGTGAACACCATGGTCGACCAGCTGTCGTCGTTCGCCGACGAGGTGACGCGTGTCGCGCGCGAGGTGGGCTCGGAGGGCAAGCTGGGCGGTCAGGCCCAGGTTCGCGGGGTCGCCGGCACCTGGCGCGACCTGACCGACAACGTCAACTACATGGCCTCGAACCTCACCGGCCAGGTCCGTAACATCGCGTCGGTCACCACCGCTGTCGCCAAGGGTGACCTGTCGCAGAAGATCACGGTCGACGCCCGGGGCGAGATCCTGGAGCTGAAGAACACCGTGAACACGATGGTGGACCAGCTGTCGTCGTTCGCCGACGAGGTGACGCGTGTCGCGCGCGAGGTGGGTTCGGAAGGCAAGCTGGGCGGTCAGGCCCAGGTCAAGGGCGTTTCTGGTACGTGGCGGGACCTCACCGACAACGTGAACCAGCTCGCCTCCACGCTCACCATCCAGCTGCGCGCCATCGCCGAGGTGTCCACCGCCGTGACACGCGGTGACCTCACCCAGAGCGTCGCGGTCGAGGCGCAGGGCGAGGTGGCGGAGCTGAAGGACAACATCAACCAGATGATCGTCACGCTCCGCGACACCACGAAGACCAACGCGGAGCAGGGCTGGCTCGACTCCAACCTGGCCCGGATCGGTGGCCTGCTCCAGGGCCAGCGGGACGTCGGCGAGGTCTGCCGCATGATCATGACCGAGGTGACGCCGCTGGTGGACGCGCAGCTCGGCGCGTTCTTCCTGGTCGACAACGAGGAAGCGGTGATGCGCCTGCGCCTCAACGCCGCGTACGGATACGTCGCCCGCGACCACGAGGTGACCTTCGGACCGGGCGAGGGGCTGGTCGGGCAGGCCGCTGTGTCACGCCGGACGATCCGGGTCCGCGCCACCCACGACGGCATACTGACCATGCGCTCCGGGCTGCTCGCCATGCCGCCGAACGACCTGGTGGTGCTGCCGGTCCTCTTCGAGGGCGAGATGCTGGGCGTGATCGAGTTCGCGTCGGTGGCCGCCTTCTCCGGTCTGCACCTCACGTTCCTGGAGCGGCTCGTCGCCAACATCGGGATCGCGCTCAACACGATTCAGGCGAACCGGCGTACCGAGGAGCTGCTCACCCAGTCGCAGCGTCTGGCCCGGGAGATGCAGGACCAGTCGGCCGAGCTCCAGCGCACCAACGCCGAGCTGGAGGACAAGGCGAAGCTGCTCAGCGAGCAGAAGGCCAACATCGAGCTGAAGAACCGGGAGATCGAGCTGGCCCGGCTCGGCCTGGAGGAGAAGGCGCAGCAGCTCTCCCGCGCCAACACCTACAAGTCCGAGTTCCTGGCGAACATGAGCCACGAGCTGCGCACGCCGCTGAACTCGCTCCTGCTGCTGGCCCGGCTGCTCGCCGACAACACCGAGCAGAACCTGACCAGCAAGCAGATCGAGTTCGCCCGGACCATTCACAGCGCCGGTTCCGACCTGTTGTCGCTGATCGACGACATCCTCGACCTCTCCAAGATCGAGGCGGGCCGGATGGACGTCGAGCCGGACGTGGTCGACTTCGACGGCATCCGCAGCTACGTCGAGCAGGCCTTCCTGCCGCAGGCCGAGGACAAGGGCCTGGAGTTCCGGGTCGACGTGGCGCCCGAGCTGCCCGAGTCGATCGTCACCGACCCGCAGCGGCTCCAGCAGATCCTGCGCAACCTGCTCTCCAACGCGGTCAAGTTCACCGACAGCGGCTCGGTGACGCTGAGCATCTTCCCGGCCTCCCCGGACGTCGACCTGGACGTGCCGTCGCTGCTCTCGGCGCGGCAGGTGGTCGGGTTCGCGGTCACCGACACCGGCATCGGCATCTCGGACGAGAAACTGGCGATCATCTTCGAGCCGTTCCAGCAGGCCGACGGCACGACCACCCGCAAGTACGGCGGCACCGGCCTGGGCCTGTCGATCAGCCGGGAGTTCGCTGCGCTGCTCGGCGGCACGATCACGGTGGCCTCGGTGCCGGGTGGCGGTTCCACCTTCACCCTCTACATGCCCGAGGCGCTGGTGCCGGACGCCATCCCGATGCCGGCGCTGCCGCCGGTGCCGGCGAAGGCGATCTCGGTCCGGCCGGCGGCCTCCCTCGACATCCCGCTCATGGAGCTGCCCCAGCTCGCCGCGCGGCAGGAGGAGAAGAAGCCGGCGATGACCCCGGCCGGCCGGCAGCTGGACGGCGCGACCGTGCTGATCATCGACGACGACGTGCGGAACGTCTTCGCGCTGACCAGCGCCCTGGAGATGCACGGGCTGAACGTCCTCTACTCGGACAACGGCGTCGACGGCGTCCGGATCCTGGCCGAGCATCCGGAGGTCGACATCGTGCTGATGGACGCGATGATGCCCGACCAGGACGGCTACGAGACAACCCGGGGAATCCGGCGCAATCAGCGTTTCCGGGACCTACCGGTAGTCTTCCTCACGGCGAAGGCGATGCCCGGCGACCGGGAGTCGGCCCTCGCGGCCGGCGCCAGTGACTACATCACCAAGCCGGTCGACCTGGACGAACTGATCGAGCTGATGGCGCGCTGGGTGAACGCGGAGGAGAACACGGCACCGGAACACGGCTGAGTTCCGTGCCTGACCACGAGCACTACCGAACCGATTGTGTGAGGTGAATACGCGTGGGTGAGCGCGCCAAGGCGCTTCTCGTCGACGACCGGCGGGACAACCTGCTGGCCCTGGAAGCGATCCTGCAAGGGCTGCCGGTGACCGCGGTCGCCGTGGAGAGCGGGGAGGCAGCCCTCAAGCAGTTGCTCACCGACGACTTCGCGGTGATCCTGCTCGACGCGCACATGCCCAACATGGATGGGTTCGAGACGGCCAGCCACATCAAGCGGCGGGAGCGGACCCGACACGTACCCATCCTGTTCCTGACCGCGGCCGACCGCGATGCGCAACTCGCCCTGCGGGGTTACGCGGTCGGCGCGGTGGACTACCTCACGAAGCCGTTCGACCCGTGGGTGCTGCGCGCCAAGGTGTCGATCTTCGTCGAGCTCTGGATGAAGAACCAGCAGCTCAAGGCGCAGGCCGAGGCGTCGAAGGAGCGGGAGGTGCAGTGGCTTCAGCTCACCGAGACGATGGATGAGGCGGCTCGGGTGCTGCGGGCCGGCGGTCCGGAGGCCGCCGCTGAGGCGCTCGATCTGCTGGAGAAGGCCCGCTGGGGAAGCTGAGGCGCCGGTGTGACCTGGGTCACGCCGAACAACCTTGGCGGGCAGCCGCGCCACTACCGGGACGTGATCGCTTGATCATGCGGTCTTTCTTCCCCTGAGTAGGAGCAACATGCGGCACGCAATGCCTCCCACTGCCTCGGATCGCCGCCGGCGCCGCCGGCTGGTCACGGGCCTCGGCGCTGCCGGTGCTGCCGGCGCGGTCACCGCGCTGGTCGCCGTTCTCGTCCCCTCGGCCTCGGCCGCCACCCTGCTGTCCGAGGACTTCGAGGACGGCGCGAGCGGCTGGTCCAAGTCCGGCGGCACCTGGGCGGTGGTCACCGACGGCTCGAAGGTCTACCAGCAGTCCAAGGCCGACAGCGAGCTGGCCCGCGTCTTCGCCGGTGAGACGTCGTGGACCGATTACTCGGTGCAGGCGAAGGTCAAGCCGATCAGCCTCGGCAGCGGCCTGGCCGGTATCGCGGCCCGTGCCAGCAGCGCCTCGAACATGTACCGCCTCGCGCTGACCTCGGCCGGCAAGGCCGAGCTGCAGTCCGTCAAGGGCAGCGCGGTCAGCGTGCTCGGCTCGGTGGCGGTCAGCAACCTCACCTCGTGGCACACCCTGCGCATCGACGCCTCGGGCAGCACCGTGACCGGTTACGTGGACGGCGCGAAGGTCGCCGCCGGAACCGGCACGCTGGCCGGCAACGGCCGGGTCGGTCTGGTCACCAGCTACGCGTCGGCCTCGTTCGACGACGTCGCGGTGAACCCGGTGACCGGCGCGCCCGTGTCGCCGACGGTCTCCTCGTCGGCGTCGAAGACCGCGACGGCGTCCCCGTCCGCGTCGAAGACGGCGACCGCCTCGCCTTCGGCGTCGAAGACCGCCACCGCGTCGGCGTCCGCGTCGAAGACCGCGACGGCGTCCCCGTCCGCGTCCAAGACCGCGACCGCGACGCCCACCGCGACCACCACCTCGGGGACCGGCACCAGCCCGACCGCGGCGTGGCCGGCCGCGACCGGCAGCAAGCCGGTGACCGCGACGATCCCGGTGTCCGGGACGCTGGACGGCGGCAACGCCCGCTACTACGGCAGCGGCGCCCTGGGCGGCGACGGCCAGGCCGAGGGCCAGGACCCGCTCTTCAAGCTGGCCGACGGCGCGGTGCTGAAGAACGTCATCCTCGGCGCCCCGGCCGCGGACGGCGTGCACTGCTCCGGCTCCTGCACCCTGATCAACGTGTGGTGGGAGAACGTCGGCGAGGACGCGGCCACCTTCAAGGGCGGCGCCTCGGCGACCTACACCATCGACGGCGGCGGCGCCCGCTCCGCCGATGACAAGGTCTTCCAGCACAACGGTGGCGGCACGCTGACCATCAAGAACTTCCAGGTCTCCGACTTCGGCAAGCTCTACCGGTCCTGCGGCAACTGCTCCACCCAGCACAAGCGCGCCGTCGTGGTGCAGAACGTGATCGCCACCGCCCCGGCGAAGAGCCTGGTCGGTGTCAACGCCAACTACGGCGACACCGCCACCCTCTCCAAGATCACGATCGTCGGCGACGACGAGCTGGACATCTGCGTTCGCTACACGGGCAACAACACCGGTAAGGAGCCCACCAAGATCGGCTCCGGCCCGGATGGTGTGACCTGCAAGTACAGCGAATCCGACGTCAGCTTCAAGTGATGTGACAGGTGGCCGCCGGACACCCGGGTCCGGCGGCCACCACCGCCGATGAGCCACCGATGGCTGCTGACGGCAACAGATCCACGGTTGGAGGGCGGCGCCATGAGGCTCATCGACGACGAGTTGCGCGCGGCACTGCGCGCGGAAGCGGTCCGGCACCGCCCGGACCGCGAGATGATGCTCGACCGGATCACGCAGACGGCGATGCGCAACCAGTTCGCGCGGCACCGGGCCGTGCCGCGGCTGCGGATCAGCGGCGCCGCTGTCGCGGTGGCCGCCGTCCTCGGCGGCGGCGGATTCGCCCAGTGGGCGCTGGCCGGGGACGACGTGCCGCCGCCGGTGCCGCCCGCTCCGGCCGTGAGCGTCCCGGTGGCGCCGTCGGCCCCGCCGTCCCCGTCGATCTCACTGTCCCCGTCGCTGTCCCCGTCGTCGTCCGCTCCGGCGACCGCCGGCCCCACGGCGAAGTCGCCGTCGCCGCGCCGGTCCACCCCGAGCGACGCCCCGGCCACCAGCGTCTCCCCGGCGACCGCCGGGACAACCGATCCCGCCGTACGGGGACCGCTCTGGTCGGACGGCTCGATCGACGCATCCGGCGCCCAGGGCACCGGTGTGGTGACGATCAGGACCACCGAGCGGCTCACCGCCCTCGACGTGACGATCCGGGTGGCGCGCACCCCCGAGCTGGTCTCCCGGGGCGGCAGCGAGCAGGTGCCCGGCGCGAGCGTGACGAGCACCGTCGTCGAAGAGTCGGATGCGCTGGTCTATCGCTTCGAGCTCTCCTCGGGCGACACCCTGGACCCGGGCACGTACGTCTTCTACGCGCGCTACACCTACGCCGAGGGCGGCCGTGACGCCGCCGGGGACGGTTACGCCGCGACGGCCGTCACCCAGGGCAGCGGGACCGTGAATGTCTCCGGATCGTTCGGCTGAGGACCGTTCCACAGCCGACCGCGCTCTCAGGAACTCCCCAATCGCGATGTGACACCATCGCGGTATGTCGGGCTCAGGCTGTACTGCTGATCATCAGTGCGCTGCGCAGACCGGTGATGTCCAGCACCCGCATCAGGAAATCGCCCACGTTGGCGAGGGACAGCACAGTGTGCGCATGTTGCGCCTTGCGGCTCAGCACCACCAGCGTGCCCAGACCCTGCGAATCACAGAACGTCACGCCGGCCATGTCGAGCACGATGCGCGACGGCGGCTCGGCCAGCAATTCGTTGACGATCGTGGACAGCTCGGTGACCGTGAGCACGTCGATTTCCCCGGCGAGCGCGATCACGATCTCGTCGGGGGCGCGATGAACCGCGATGGACAGCTCCGGTCGCTCCACGCGAGTCAGCCTATCCTCTTACACGCGGTTCGGCCCGTTCGGCGCGGTCAGACCGGGCGCATCCGGACATCTCCCGGAGACGTGAGCAACCCTCTCGAGATACTCGCCGTACGCCGCTGACAGAATGGGAACCGCTGTGACCACGACATATCCCACCGCGGATCTTCCGTACCCGGAGGATGCCCCGGTCTCTCAGGCCCTGTTCGACCGCGCCCAGGCCATCGTGCCGGGTGGGGTCAATTCACCTGTGCGTGCTTTCCGTGCGGTCGGCGGCACGCCCCGATTCATGGTCTCGGGCAGCGGCCCGTGGATGACCGACGCGGACGGGCGGCGCTATGTCGACCTGGTCTGCTCGTGGGGTCCGCTGATCCACGGGCACGCCCACCCGGAGATCATCGAAGCGGTGCAGCGGGCCGCCGCGTCCGGCACCAGCTTCGGCACGCCGACGGCCGGTGAGGTCGACCTGGCCGAGGAGATCGTCCGCCGCACCCCGGTCGAGGAGGTGCGCCTGGTCAACTCCGGCACCGAGGCGACGATGACGGCGATCCGGCTGGCCCGGGGGTTCACCGGCCGCTCCAAGATCGTGAAGTTCGCCGGCTGCTACCACGGTCACGTGGACGCGCTGCTCGCCTCGGCCGGCTCCGGCGTCGCGACGCTCGGCCTGCCGGACTCGCCCGGCGTGACCGGCGCGGCGGCCTCCGAGACCATCGTGCTGCCGTACAACGACGTCGAAGCGGTGGCGAAGGCCTTCGAGGCGCAGGGCGCCGAGATCGCCGCGATCATCACCGAGGCGGCGCCCGGCAACATGGGCGTGGTCACGCCCAAGGACGACTTCAACGGCAAGCTCGCCGAGATCGCACACCGGCACGGCGCGCTGCTGATCATCGACGAGGTGATGACCGGTTTCCGGGTCTCCGCCGGCGGCTGGGCCGGGCTGCACCCGGTCGACGCCGACCTCTTCACCTTCGGCAAGGTGATGGGCGGCGGTCTGCCCGCGGCGGCCTTCGGCGGCCGCCGGGAGATCATGTCCCGGCTCGCCCCGGCCGGTCCGGTCTACCAGGCCGGCACGCTCTCCGGTAACCCGCTCGCGTGCGCGGCCGGGCTCGCCTCGCTGCGGCTCGCCGACGACGCGACCTACAAGCGGCTCGACGAGCTGGCCGGCACGGTCGGCTCGCTCGCCTCCGACGCGCTGACCGCCGCGGGCGTGCCGCACCGGCTGCAGTACGCCGGCAACATGTTCTCGATCTTCTTCACCGACGCCGAGGTCGTCGACTACGACTCCGCGAAGACGCAGAACGCGGCAGCGTTCAAGGCGTTCTTCCACACCATGCTGGCCCGCGGCGTCTACCTGCCGCCGAGCGCCTTCGAGTCGTGGTTCGTGTCGACGGCGATCGACGACGCAGCGCTGGAACAGATCGCCGCGGCGGCGCCGCACGCGGCCCGAGCGGCAGCGGGAGCCTGATTTTGTCCGAGCCCACCAAGACCACGGTGCACGTGCTCCGGCACGGTGAGGTCTTCAACCCGAATAAGATCCTGTACGGGCGCCTGCCCGACTTCCACCTGTCGGAGCTCGGCCACCAGATGGCCAAGGCCGCTACCGAGGTGCTGGCCGGCCGGGACATCACGCATGTGGTGGCGAGCCCGCTGGAGCGCGCGCAGGAGACGGCCGCGCCGTTCGCCGCGGAGTTCAAGCTGGAGACGGCGACCGACGTCCGGCTGATCGAGAGCGCGAACTACTTCGAGGGCAAGCGGGTCTCGGTCGGGGACGGCGCGTTCAGCAACCCCCGGCACTGGTGGGTGCTGCGTGACCCGATCACCCCGTCCTGGGGCGAGGCGTACCTGGTGATCGCGCAGCGAATGTTCGCCGCGGTGCAGGCGGCCCGGGTCGCGGCCGAGGGTCACGAGGCGGTCTGCGTCTCGCACCAGCTTCCGATCTGGACACTGCGACGGTACGTGGAGGGCAAGCGGCTCTGGCACGACCCGCGTAAGCGCCAGTGCGGGCTGGCCAGCCTCACCTCCTTCCGGTTCGAGGGGTCCAAGGTGGTCGGTGTCGACTACTCGGAGCCGGCCGCGCACCTGGTGGCCCTCTCCGCGACTGCCAAGACCGCCAAGGGGGCCTGACCGTGCGCCGCCTCCTGGCCGTCACCGTCGCAGCGGTCACCGCTGCCGGGCTTCTGGCCGGCTGCGGCGAGGACAAGAACTGGGCGAAGAACTGCGCGACCTCGGCCGACCAGGTGATCGAGTGCGAGCCGGAGAACCGGCCGCAGGTCAGTGGTGTGACAGGGGAACTGCTCGACGGCGCCGCCTACGACCTGGCGTCCGACGCGGGCAAGGTCGTCGTGGTCAACTTCTGGGGCTCGTGGTGCCCGCCGTGCCGTGCCGAGGCCGATGACCTGGAGAAGACGTACCAGGCCACGAAGGCCAAGGAGGTCGCGTTCATCGGGGTGAACAACCGCGACGACCGGGACTCGGCGGTCAACTTCGAGCGGGGCCGGGTCACCTACCCGAGCATGTTCGATCCGGACGCGAAGCTGGCGATCAAGTTCGACCCGACCCAGGCCACCACTCCCGGCACGCTGATCCTGGACCGGCAGGGCCGGATCGCTGTCGCCATCCGCCGGGCCACCACGCTCGCCGAACTCCAGCCCCTGGTGGAACGGGTGGCCGCCGAGGACCTTCCCACCGCCACCCAAAAGCGGACTGAAGGCGGCGCCTGATGGGCGAGGCCTTCCGGAACGCCGCACTGGACGGGCCGCTGCTCCTCGCGATCGGCGCGGCGCTGATCGCCGGACTGGTCAGCATTCTCTCCCCGTGCGTGCTGCCGCTGGTGCCGGGCTATCTCTCCTATGTGACAGGCCTGGCCGGCTCGGATCTCGAAACCGCCATCGGTACGTCCAAGCCGGTCGCCACCAAGACCAGGACCTTGGCCCTCAAGGGTCGTGTGCTGCTCGGCAGCACCCTGTTCGTGGTCGGATTCGCTGTCGTCTTCACGCTGCTCACGACATTCGTCGCCAACATCGGCTTCACCCTGAAGACGCACCAGGACATCGTCAACGTGGTGCTCGGCGTTCTGGTGATCATTCTCGGCCTGGGATACCTGGGCTGGATCCCCGGCTTCCAGCAGGAGGCCCGGTTCTCCAAGCTTCCGGCCGCCGGCCTGCTCGGCGCCCCGGTGTTCGGCGCGCTCTTCGCGGTCTCCTGGATCCCGTGTGTCGGCCCGACGCTCGGCGCGATCACCGCGCTGGCGGTCAGTAGCGGCAGCACCGACCGAGCGGTGATCCTGGCCCTGGCGTTCAGCCTCGGCCTGGGCATCCCGTTCATCCTGTTCGGGCTCTTCTTCCGCCGGCTGATCGGCGTTTTCCAGGCGATCCGCCGCAACAGCAAGTGGGTCACCCGGATCGGCGGCGCGCTGCTGATCATCATCGGTCTCACGCTCGTCACTGGACAGTGGAACTACTTCCTGGCCTGGCTGATGACGACCTTCAACTTCGGCGACGGGGAGCTCCTGCTGTGACCGTCGTCGAGGACCGGCCGGCCGCAGCCGAGATGCCGCCGCCGCGGCGGGTCAACCCGGTCTGGGCGCTGCTGCGCAACTCGTGGCGGCAGCTGACCAGCATGCGTACCGCGCTGATCCTGCTCTTCCTGCTCGCTGTCGCCGCGGTGCCCGGCTCGATCTTCCCGCAGCGGTCGGTGAACCGGGAGAACGTCACCGAGTACTTCACGGCGCACCCGAAACTGGCGCCGACGCTGGACCGGTTCTTCGCGTTCGACGTCTACTCGTCGCCGTGGTTCGCCGCGATCTACCTGCTGCTGTTCACTTCGTTGATCGGGTGCGTGCTGCCCCGGTTGCGTGATCACATCCGGGCGCTTCGGACCGTACCCCCGGAAGCGCCCAAGCGGATGGACCGCCTGCCGCAGCATGCCGCCGAGCTGGCAGGGCCGGAAGGCCCGGCCGAGACGGCCGCGAGCATCGCACGGACCCTGCGCCGCAAATGGTTCCGGACCCGGGTGCGTGAGCTCCCGGACGGCGGGTGGGCGGTCTCCGCGGAGAAGGGTTTCCTCAAGGAGACCGGCAACCTGATCTTCCACATCGCCATGCTGTCGGTGCTCGTGGGTGTCGGTTTCGGTCATTGGTACGGGTGGCACGGCAACCGTCTGCTCGTCGGCGGCGACGACCAGGGGTTCTGCAACGCGCTGACGCAGTACGACGACGCGGCGCTCGGCCCCCAGCTGGACGCCAGCGACCTGCCGAACTTCTGCATGAGGCTGACCGACTTCGAGGCCACCTACCAGAGCACCGGGCAGCCGAAGTCGTTCAACGCGACGGTCGCGGTGACCGAGGACGACGGCCCGGCGGAAATCCGATCGTTCACGGTCAACGACCCGCTGCGGCTCGAGCACGCGAACGTGCACCTGCTCGGCCAGGGCTACGCGCCCGAGCTGAAGTACACCGACCGGTACGGCATCTCCCAGACGAAGGTCGTCCCGTTCCTGCCCGTCGACGGCATGCTGACCAGCGAGGGCGTCGCCCAGTTCGCGGACGTCAACATCGACCCGAAGACCAACAACCGGGACGAGAAACTGCAGGTGGGCTTCGAGGGCGTGTTCCTGCCGACCGGCGACACCGACGGCAGCGCCCGGTCGCAGTTCCCGGCGCTGAACAACCCGGTGCTGTACCTGACCGCCTACCGCGGCGACCTCGGGCTGGACGTCGGCATCCCCGGCTCGGTGTACGCGCTGGACCGCGACCAGATCGACAGCGGCGCGCTGAAGAAGCTCGGCGGCGACCGGCCCTACGCGATCAAGCAGGGCGAGAAACTGACCCTGGACGACGGCACCACGCTGGAGTTCGTCGGGGTCCGGGAGTTCGCCACCCTCTCCATCCGGTACGACCCCACCCAGTTCCTGCTGCTCATCGGCTCGGTGCTGGGCCTGGCCGGTCTGATGCTCTCGCTCTCCGTGCACCGGCGCCGGGTGTGGTTCCGGGTGCTCCCGGCGGCCGGCGGCACAGCGGGGAGTAGCGTGATCGAAGCCGGTGGTCTGCCTCGCACCGACTATCCCGGGTTCGGCGACGAGTTCGCGGCGCTGACCGCGAGCCTCCAGGCCCGAAGTCATAAGGAAGGGACGCCCTGAAATGGCGGAGCTGTCGAATCAGCTGATGGCCTTCACCGTGCTGGCCTACCTGGCCGCCATGATCTGCTACGCGGCGGAGTACGCGTTCGGCAAGCGCAGCGTGATCGGTAAGGCGGCGAGCCGGCAGCTCGTGGGTGCGGGCGCGCCCGTTCCCGAGGCTCCGCCGGTGGCGGAACAGCCCGCCGCGGTCGGCCGGGGCGAGTGGGCCGGCCGGATCGCGGTGATCCTCACGGTCCTCGGCTTCGCGCTGCACCTCGGCTCCACTGTCACCCGCGGCGTCGCCGCCAGCCGGATGCCGTGGGGCAACATGTACGAGTACATCCTCTCCGCGAGCCTGGTCGGCGCCGCGGTCTGGGTGGCCGTGCTGCTGCGCAAGCCGGCTCTGCGTCACCTGGGACTGTTCGTCTCGCTCACCCTCGTGGTGCTGCTCGGCGCGGCCAGCCTGGTCGCGTACACGCCGGTCGGGCCGCTGGTGCCGGCGCTGAACTCGTACTGGTTCGTCGTGCACGTGTCGACGATCATCGTCTCGTCCGGCATCTTCCTGTTCGGCGCGGTCCCGGCCGCGATGTTCCTGATCAAGAACGGGTACGACGAGGGCAAGCGCAGCTTCCCGTACACGCTCGGCAAGCGGGTCGGCGACGCGGCGGCGCTGGAGCGGCTCACCTTCCGCCTGCACGCGTTCGCGTTCCCGCTCTTCACGTTCGGCGCGCTGATCGCCGGTCCGCTGTGGGCGGAGGCGTCCTGGGGCCGGTACTGGGGCTGGGACCCCAAGGAGGTCTGGGCGTTCATCTCCTGGATCGTCTACGCGGCGTACCTGCACGCCCGGGCCACGCCGAGCGTGAAGCGCACGGTGGCGACGTGGATCGCGCTGCTCGGCTTCGTGACGATGCTGATGAACCTGTTCGGCGTGAACCTGTTCTTCGAGGGCCTGCACTCGTACGCCAACGCCGGCGACTGAGAGATCAGCATTCTCCCGCGGTCCAGGTGTCGTACCTGGTGACCCAGTCCAGACAGAGACCGCCCCGGCTCATTCGCTGACCCGGGGCGGTTCCCGTCAGGGTGCCGACATCCTCGCGCCAGTACCGGGCCGGCCCGCCGCCGACGGGTTTCAGCTGCACGTTGTCGACGGTCAGCCGGGGCACGTCGATGCGTACCGCGGGCTTCTTGGGGTCGGCGTGCACCTCGACGTACTGCTCGATGTTGGCGCTGGAGCCGACCGGCAGCTTCTCCTTGGTGAGCAGGACCCACTTGTTGTTCCAGAAGAGCCAGGCCTGCCAGACGCCGTCGGCATCGGTGTGCAGGTCGACCCAGACCTTGTCGCCGGGCTTGATCGGGTACTGGTCGTAGAACTGCCAGGCGTTCGTGTTGGTGTTGAAGGTGTAGACGCGCTGCTTGCCGGGGCCGGACCAGCCGGTCTCCGCCCAGCCGACCTCCAGCCACGAGATCCGGCCGCCGCCCATGTCGCGTTTCGCCATGAACCGGCTCGCCACGAAGTCATAGGTGTTCGGGCGCACCGCGACGTCCACCACGGAGATCCGGCCCGAGACGCCGCTCCACTCGCCGCTGGTCCCGGCGCCCAGGTGGTGGTACCCACCGGGAGTGGTTAGTCCGACCAGCGCCACGGCAAGGAGCTTCACGAAGCGGTCAACTCCAGTGACCAATCACTAGTGACGGGACCTGCCAGGCGGCTCGCAGTGATCCGGTGCCAGACTGGGAGGCATGGCGCCGCGTGGATTCCCCTATGCCGATCTGCAGAGCTTCATCGCCGCCCTCGAAAAGGCGGGTGAGCTGCGCCGGATCAAAGTGCCGGTGGACCCGACGCTGGAGATCAGCGAGGTGGTGACCCGGACCGTGCGGGCCGGTGGGCCGGCATTGTTGTTCGAACGGCCGACCCGGGGCGAGATGCCTCTCGTGATCAACCTGTTCGGCACCGAGAAGCGGATGGCGATGGCTCTCGGCGTCGACCACCTGGACGAGATCGGCGAGCGGATCGGCGCGCTGGCCAAGCCGGAGCTCCCGGTCGGCTGGTCCGGCATCCGGGAGGGCATCGGCAAGGTGCTCCAGCTCAAGTCGGTGCCGCCGAAGAAGGTGAAGAGCGCGCCCTGCCAGGAGGTCGTGCTCACCGGCGACCAGGTCGACCTGGACCTGCTGCCCGGCCTCAAGGTCTGGCCGGGCGACGGCGGGATCTTCCACAACTTCGGGCTGACCCACACGAAGCACCCGGAGACCGGCAAGCGCAACCTCGGCCTGTACCGCCTTCAGCAGCACTCCAAGAACACCCTCGGCATGCACTGGCAGATCCACAAGGACTCCACCGCGCACCACGCGGTCGCCGAGCGTCTCGGCCAGCGCCTCCCGGTCGCGATCGCGATCGGCTGCGACCCGGTGGTGACGTACTCGGCGAGCGCGCCGCTGCCCGGCGACATCGACGAGTACCTTTTCGCCGGTTTCCTCAAGGGCGAGCGCATCGAGATGGTGGACTGCCTGACCGTGCCGCTGCAGGTGCCGGCGTCGGCGCAGATCGTGCTGGAGGGTTACCTGGAGCCCGGCGAGCGCCTGCCGGAGGGTCCGTTCGGCGACCACACCGGTTTCTACACCCCGGTCGAGCCGTTCCCGGTGCTGCACGTCGAGACCATGACGATGCGCAAGAAGCCGATCTACCACTCGATCGTCACGTCGAAGCCGCCGCAGGAGGACCACGGCCTCGGCAAGGCCACCGAGCGGATCTTCCAGCCCCTCCTGAAGATCCTGATTCCGGACATCGTCGACTACGACATGCCGGCCGCCGGCGTCTTCCACAACTGCCTCATCGTGTCGATCCGCAAGCGGTACCCGAAGCACGCGCAGAAGGTGATGAACGCGGTCTGGGGCGCTCACCTGATGTCGCTCACCAAGCTCATCGTGGTGGTGGACGAGGACTGCGACGTGCACGACTATCGGGAGGTCGCGTTCCGCGCGTTCGGCAACGTCGACTACTCCCGCGACCTGCTGCTCACCGAGGGGCCGGTGGACCACCTGGACCACGCGTCCTACCAGCAGTTCTGGGGCGGGAAAGCGGGTGTCGACGCCACCCGTAAGCTGCCCGCCGAGGGTTACACCCGCGGCTGGCCGGAGGAGATGACCATGTCGCCCGAGGTGGTCAGCCTGGTGGACAAGCGCTGGAAGGAATACGGGATATGACGACAGCCGTGGAGAAACCGGGAAAGGTGAAGGCCTTCCTGCGGCTCGTCATGATCGAGCACTCGATCTTCGCGCTGCCGTTCGCGTACCTCTCCGCGCTGGTCGCCATCGACCGGACCGGCACCGGCCGGCACTGGGCCGATCTGGTGCTGGTGACGATCGCGATGGTCGCCGGGCGAACCTTCGCGATGGCGGCCAACCGCATCCTGGACCGCAAGATCGACGCGCAGAACCCGCGCACGCAGAACCGGGAGCTGGTCACCGGCGCCGTCAGCGTGCGGACCGCGTGGACCGGCGCGCTGGTCTCACTGGTCATCCTGGTGGCCGCGGCGGGCCTGCTCAACCCGCTCTGCCTGGTCCTCTCGCCGCTCGCCGTGATCCCGCTGGTGGTCTACCCGTACGCGAAGCGGTTCACGAACTTCCCGCACTACGTGCTCGCGCTCGCGCAGGCGGTGGCGCCGGTCGGCGCCTGGCTGGCGATCACCGGCACGTTCGACGGCTCCGGCCCGGCGTGGGTGCTCGGCATCGCAGTGGGTCTGTGGATCGGCGGCTTCGACATCATCTACGCCTGCCAGGACGTCGAGGTGGACCGCCGGATCGGGGTGCACTCGACGCCGGCCCGGTTCGGTGTGCGCACCGCCCTGCACATCTCGACCGTCACCCACGTCGTGTCCTTCGCGTTCTTCGTCTGGTTTGGTCAGTGGGTCGGCCTGAGCTGGCTCTGGTGGATCGGGCTGCTCCTCACCGGCGCCGGTCTCGTCTACCAGCACGTCGTGGTCACCGCCACCGACCTTTCCAAGGTCAACCGGGCGTTCTTCACCGCGAACGGCTTCATCGCGATCGCCCTGTTCGTGTTCGCGCTCCTCGATCTGATCCTGCTGTAACCGCTGAGCCCGCTGTAACCGGCTGAGCCTGCTGTAACCGAATGGGCCGGTCTCTCCGTCTTATCCGCGTGAGCGATAGAGAGGCCGAGTTCCGGGAGTTCGTCGCCGCGCGCATGGAACCCTTGCGCGGGCTGGCGTACCTCACCTGCGGCGACTGGCAGCTGGCCGAGGACGCTGTCCTGGCCGCCCTGCCGAAGCTGTACGCGAAGTGGAACCGCATCGACAACCACGACGCGTACGCCCGTACCGCGGTGGTCCGGGCCGCGATCGACGAGACCCGCCGCCCGTGGTGGCGGCGGGAACGTGCGCACAGCGACGCGCTGCCGGAACGCGCCGAGCCGGACTCCACCCAGGCGGTCCACGACCGGCTGCAGATGCGGTCCGCGCTGCGGCAGCTGCCCGCTCGGCAGCGGGCGGTGCTGGTGCTGCGGTTTCTCGAGGGGCTCAGCGTGGAACAGACCGCCGCGGCCCTGGGCTGCCCACAGGGCACCGTGAAGGTCTACACCGCGCGCGGCCTCGCGACGCTCCGCCACATCATGGGCGCGGACCTGGAGGCACCGTATGCGACTCTCTGAACTTCTCGAGGAGGCCCGGGCCGACGCGCCGCCGTCCCGCCTCCACGTCGACGACCTGGTGGCCGCCGGGCGGCGCCGGGTGCGCCGCAGGAACACCGGGTGGGCGATCGCGGCCGTGGTGGTGGTAGCCACCGCGATCGGGGTGCCGCAGATCCTCACCCGGCCCGCGGCGCTCCCGGCGGCGGCGCCGACCGCCACCCCGACGGCCACCGGCACCGTCGAACCGGGGAAATTCTCGTTCACTCCGGCATTCCGCGGCTACTCGGCCGGCGACTACACCGTGGGCGAGCCCACCGCGATGTCCCTCGGCTGGACGTCCGCGAGGATCCGCGAAGGTGGCCAGGAGGTGGGCCTGCTCAGCGTCTACCCGCCGGGGGTGGAGCGGATCCCGGAGGACGGCGCCACGAAGATCGATACCGAGCCGATCGACGGGCGTGACGCGTACTTCCTCCGCCTGAAAACCGGCGGGGAGCACCTCGTCTGGAAACTCGCTGACGGCGGAACGGGCCAGGTGGGGGATAGCGGGACGCTGTCCTTAGCGCAGATGCGCAAGATCGCCGAGGGCTTCGCCGTCGGCGGCGGGACGCCACTGCGCACGGCTCTGACCGCCGGCTACATCCCGGATGGCTACCGGCTCTTCGCGGCCAGCGACCTCCGCGCCCGCTTCGTGACCGAGGCGAAGATCGAGGAGATCCTCGCTCGCCCGGATCGGGAGCATGCGCCGGGCGTGGTGCGGAATCTGATCTCCATCGAACTGGAGCCGGTGCTTCCCGGAGCTCGGACCGAGAGCACCGAGAAGCCGCGCTGCACCGAGGACATCGTGGCGTGCTTCGTCCTGGTGGCGGACGGGCGCTACTCGCTGGTCGTCTCCGGGCAGGGCGTCCAGCCCGCCGAACTGCGGAAGATCTTCGAGTCGGTCGTGATCGCCGACCCGGCGAAGCCGTCCACCTGGAAAGCGGTCGACGAGGCGTACCCCACGTTCGTGCTGCCGGAGCTCAACTGACGGCACACTTGAGGCATGCGCGAACCTTGGATCGTCGGCGTCTCCGGCGCCTCCGGCACCCCGTACGCGAAAGCGGTGATCACCGGACTGCTGGACGCCGGCGAATCCGTGGACCTGGTGATCTCCCGGGCCGCCCGGCTCACCCTGCTGGACGAGACCGGCGCCACGGTCCGGGACGCGCACTGGAAGGACGACGTCTCCGCCTGGCTCGGCCGGGATCTGGGCGACCTGGCGTACTGGCCGGCCGGTGATCTGGCCGCCGGCCCGAGCAGCGGGTCGTACCCGGTTCGCGGCATGGCGGTGGTCCCGGCGAGCACGGCGGCGTGTGCCGGGATCGCCATTGGACTGTCGAAGGATCTGCTGCAGCGCGCGGCCGAGGTGAACCTCAAGGAGCGGCGGCGAACCGTTGTCGTTCCCCGGGAGACTCCGGTTACTCGCAGTCACCTGGAGCACCTGATCGCGCTCCACGATGCCGGTGCGGTGGTCCTGCCCGCGAGCCCGGGTTTCTATGGGTCCGGGGCAGGCGCCACCGCACAACAATTGATCGACTTCGTGGCCGGAAAGGTGCTGGACGCGTTGGGTGTACCGCACACGCTCTTCCGCAGATGGACCGGCGAGATCGGCGAGGGACGCGCTTAGCGCAACCCGTTGGGTGGGCCGTAGCCCGCTCCCGGATTCGTCGGCCCGTTGTTACGTGGTTTGTTGGCGGCGTCGTCCTCGCGCATCTCCTCGATCACGCCGTCGCCTTCCAGCAGTGCCCGGACCTCGGACTCGCGGAATCGGCGGTGTCCACCGGGAGTACGGATGCTGCCGATGCGCCCGGCAGCGGCCCAGCGCGTAACGGTCTTGGGGTCGACGCGGAAGAGCGCGGCCACTTCGCCCGGCGTCAGCAGACGATCTCCAGTGTCCACAACCCCCTCCTCGTGTGTGTTCTGGAGCGGCCGGTGGTCACGCTGAGTGTCGGCTTGCTCGATCGGGACGTAAAGCCATTAGAGCACCGCCCCCGAACCAAGTCCGTGAAATGCGGAAAAAGCCCCGATTGCGACAACGGTCATTATCCTGCCGCCCATTCGCCGCTACCGGGCGTGAAGAGTCAAGCGACACCCGATTAGGGTTTCAGTCATGGACTCCATCGACCTCCGACTGATCGACCTGCTACGAGAGAACGCTCGCTCGTCGTACGCCGAACTCGCTCGCAAGGTCGGGCTCTCCGCACCCGCGGTGCACGAACGTGTGGGTAAGCTCGAGACCGCCGGGACCATCCGCGGTTACCGGGCCGACGTCGACCACGAGGCGGTCGGCCTCGGTGTCACCGCGCTGATCGGCATCATCGAGGACTCCGGCGCCGACACCGACGACGTGCTCGCCGCGGTGCGCGCCATGCCCGAAGTGGAGAGCTGCTACTTCATGGCCGGGGTCGAGTCGTACCAGCTCACCGTCCGGGTCGGCTCGATCGCCGAGCTGGAGCAGCTGATCGTCCGGATCAACCGCACGCCCGGTGTCGCGTCGACGCGGACCGCGATCGCGCTCTCCACCAAGTGGGAGAACCGGCCCCAGCCGGGCCGAGCCTGAGCTACGGTTTTAGCGACGAGTGGCCAAACCGGGGTAATCCCGCACGAAACCCTCATCGTCCAGCGTCAGATCGGCGCTGAACGTCTCGCTGGCATAGCGCACCCGATCACCGCCGAGCGGTGTGTAGATCTGGTCGGCCTGCACCACTTCGAGGCTCGGCACCAGCACCCACGCGACGCTGAGCCGATGCGCCACCCCGCTCTCCGCGGTCAGCAGGCCGAGCCGGCGGATCGGCAGCGTGTTCGTGAGCGGGGAGCCGCCCAGATCCACGTCGAACGCGCCGTAGAGCAGATCGGGGTCCTCGCTGCCCGGCAGCCCCGCACGAGCGTGCCCGGCCGCCACCAGCGCCGCGTCCAGGTCGCCCTGCTCGGAGGCGGTGATCCGCCAGCGCCCGGCGGCCAGCTCCAGGCGGACGCCGCGAGCCCAGCCGGCCCCCTCGGCCCGCACGTCGAGCCGGGTGGTGATCCAGTCCGGGTCGGTCTGCAGCTCGTAGTGGCACGCGTACGGCACCGGAGCGGCAGCCAGGGCGGTGCCGTGCGCGTACAGCCCGGTGCGGTCCGCCAGCAGGGCGTGCTCGGCGCCGGGCACGTCACGGCGCTCCCAGAACAACGCGGTGGGCAGCGGCATGCCGGTAACGTACCTGTTCCGGGGCCTTCCTTCCCGTTTGACGCGGCCTTTGCGTCTTTCTTGCGCTTTTCCTTTGGTACGCCCAATGCGGGACGACCCGAGAGTCCACGCGACCGTCTGCCCGGGCCGGGCCGCAGCGCGGCCGCCGGGACACGGAGAAACGCAAGGCCCCGGCACGTCTGTCACGTGCCGGGGCCATGCTCACTATTCAAACGGTGTTGCGAGTGCTCCATTAAGCGGCTTTGGCAGCTTTAGTGGCTTTCGCCACGTTTAGCGTTTTTCGCCGCTTTCATGCGCCGTGCCGCTGCGCGGTGGCCGTGGGCCGGGCGCGCCTGCCCTTGCTCAGTGGCCGTGGGCCGGGCGCGCCTGCCCTTGCTCAGTAGCTGCGGGCCGGGCGCGGTGAGCCGAAACGGCCCGACGGTCCCTCGCGGCGGTCGCCACGGCCGGCGTCCCGGCGCTGACCGGCCGGACGGTCACCGAAGTGACGCTCGCCGCCCCGGTCCGCACGCGGCGCACGGTCGCCGAAGCCGGCACGGTCACGGTCGCCGAAGCCGGCACGGTCGCGGTCACCGAACGAACGCTGCGGGCGGTCGCCGTAGGCGGGGCGGTCGCCGTGCTGCGGGCGGTCACCGTGCTGCGGGCGGTCACCGTGCTGCGGGCGGTCGCCGTACTGGCCCCGCTCGCCGGCCGGGCGGTCGCCGTACTGGGGGCGGTCACCGTACTGCCGGTCGCCGGTCGGACGGTCACCGAACGGCCGGTCCCCGTAGGAACGGCGCGGCCGGTCCCCGAAGCTCCGGTCGTTGCGGTCGCCGTACGAGCGCTGCGGCCGGTCACCGTAGCCACCACGCGACGGCCGGTCACCGAACCGGCGCGGACGGTCGCCCCGCTCGCGGCGCGGCTCCGGCTCCTCCACCACCGGGATGCCGCTCGGCTGGCGAGCGCCGGTGATCTCGGACAGCTTCTCGTCACCGACCCGGACCCGGGTCTCGGCCGGCGCGACGCCCGCCTTCGACAGCATCGCCTGGGTGGTGCGGCGCTGCTTCGGCAGAACCAGCGTCACGACCGCGCCGGACTCGCCGGCCCGGGCGGTACGACCCGCCCGGTGCAGGTAGTCCTTCGGGTCCTTCGGCGGGTCCACGTGCATGACCATCGAAATGCCGTCGACGTGGATGCCCCGCGCCGCCACGTCCGTGGCGACCAGGACGTTCGTCCGGCCTTCCTTGAACTCGGCGAGCGTGCGGGTGCGTACCCGCTGGGTCTTGCCGCCGTGCAGCGCGCCGGCGCGGACGCCGACCGCGGCAAGCTGCTCGACCAGCCGGTCCACGCCCATCTGGGTGCGGGCGAAGACGATGGTCTTGCCCTCACGGTTCGCGATCCACGAGGTGATCGGGAACTTCTCGGCCGGCGGGATCAGCAGCATGTGGTGATCCATCGTGGACACGCTGGCCTCGGCCGGCGCGGTCGAGTGGGTCACCGGGTCGTGCATGAACCGCTTGACCAGACTGTCGACGTCGCCGTCCAGAGTGGCCGAGAAGAGCAGCCGCTGGGCGTCCGCCGGGGTCTTCGAGAGCAGCTCGGTGACCTCGGGCAGGAAGCCCATGTCGGCCATCTGGTCGGCCTCGTCCAGCACGGTGATCTCGACGTCGTCGAGCCGGCAGGCCCCACGCTCGATCAGGTCACCCAGCCGGCCGGGGGTGGCGACGATCACCTCGACGCCGCGACGCAGAGCGTCCATCTGCCGGTCGTACGGAACGCCGCCGACGGCGGTCTTCAGGAAGACACCGACCGAACGGCCGATCGGTGTCAGCGAGTCGGCGACCTGCATCGCCAGCTCACGGGTCGGCACCAGGATCAGAGCCTTCGGGTAGTGCGGGCGGGCCTTGCCGCTCTTCGCGATCCGGGCCAGCACGGGCAGGCCGAAGGCGAGGGTCTTGCCGGAGCCGGTCTGTCCGCGGCCCAGCACGTCACGGCCGGCAAGGGCGTCCGGAACGGTGGCGGCCTGGATCTCGAACGGGGTGGAGATGCCCTCGCGGTTCAGCACGCGGACGATCTCGGCGGGGAGGCCCAGGTCGGCGAAGGTGCGGACCGGGGCGGTCTCCTCGACAGCAGCCACCGGGGTCTCGTCACCGGTGACAACGGTCTCTTCGATTGTCGTTTCGGGGGTTTCGTTTACGGACGGGAACGTGCTGGGATCAGCGAAAGTGGTCAAGAGAACCTCTCTACGGGGGCGCATGCTCGCGAATGGCCCGCCGCGGCCTGATGCGACCGCTCGCTGAAATGCCCGCAAGAACGCCCGTGGCGCGCACCGGGTGGGCACGCCGCGTGAATATCTGTCATTAGTGTACGGGTCAACGGTTGACCCACCGACCGCATTCCCGGCTGGTAGTGGGCAGGCTCACCCCGCAGCACAACCCTGCAAGCTTAGGCCTGCATGCCCGCACGGGCAAACACGTGCCGCAACCAGCCACCCTTCCGTGCCTGATATGGCACGAATCGCGGCCGTACTCAGTTGGACATGTTCTTGACCATGTCGGTGAACGCGTCGCCCGCCGTGAACACGAAAATCAGGCTGATCGTCACCAGCAGGCCGAGCACGGCGAGCATCGCGATGACCACCTTGAAGTTGCTCCGCCGCTGGTCGACCGGGGCGTCGTGCCAGCCCTGAGCCAGGATGTGCCCGGTCAGCGAACCCGAGTTCTCCACCGGGTCCATGCTGACCGGCATCGTCATGTCGATCGACGGGTAGCCCCCGGTGCTGTACACCGTCCCGCCGGCCTGACCCCGCTGCTGCGGCACACCGTTCGGCACCGGCGTGGTGGGCTGCGGAGCGCCGACGCCGAACTGAAGCCCGGTGGGCACCGGCTGCGTCATGTCGCTGGAAACCGGTTGAGTCATGTCACCGGAAACCGGCTGCGTCATGTCGATGTTCTCCGGTGCGGACGGGAAACCCGGGTACGGCTTCGAGGCGGGCGTGCCATAGGTCGTGGACGTGACCCCACCGGAGCCGGCACCCGACGGCGCCCCGGCACGAGATGGTCCGCCGCTCTGAACGCCAGGCGGCGCCCCGGTGGCAGATGGCGTCCTGACAGCGGAGGCCGGTCCGCTCACGTGGGTGGCGGACGAATCGCCGGTGGCAGGCGGCTGCCCGCTCGGCCTGGCGGCCGGCGGCATTCCGGCGGGTCCGGCCGTCGGCGGCAGGGTGTAGGAGGGCAGACCGTTTCCCATCATCGGAGGCGGCGGCACGATCGGGGGGATCGGTGTCGGTCCCGGCGGCACCGGGCTAGGCCCAGGCCCGGGCGGAATCGGACTGGGGCCCGGCCCCGGCGGCACCGGGCTGGGTCCCGGACCCGGAGGCGTAGGGCTGGGTCCCGGACCCGGAGGTACCGGGTTCGGCCCAGGACCAGGCGGCACCGGGCTGGGTCCGGGGCTGGGCGGAACGGGGTTCGGCCCGGGACCGGGAGGCATCGGCGCCGGCGGCACCGGGCCGGGCGTGGGGGCCGGCGGAACCGGGATCGGATTCGGTCCCGGCACGGGGCTCGGTCCCGGGGTGGGCGGCACCGGGCTCGGCGCGGGGCCGGGCGGAAGCGGGGTCGGAGCCGGCTCGGGCTCCGGGTCGGGCGTGGGCTCGACCGGTTTCGGCCGTGCCGGAATCGGCTGAGGCCCCGGTTTCGGAGGCTCCGAAGGCGAAGGATCCCCGGGCTCCGGCTCCGAGGGCGAAGGCTTGCCGGGCGAAGGCTCCCCCGGCGACGGCTCTCCGGGCGCGGGATCCGTAGGCGACGGCTCTCCCGGCGACGGCTTTCCCGGCGACGGCTCGGAAGGCGACGGGTCGGAAGGCGACGGCTCGCTGGGCTCGGGGTCGGAAGGCGACGGATCGGAAGGCGACGGATCGGAAGGCGACGGATCGCTCGGCTCTGAGCCGACCGCCTCCGGTGCGGGCGCCGCGATCTTGGAGCCGTTGGCGCTTGGGGCTTCGGTCGGCTGCGGGGCGCCGTAGACCGCCGGAGTACCGGCAGAGTGCACCTCACCGGCGCCGGGCCGGATGGCACCCGGCACGGCCGCCCGGGCCGCATCAGCAGCCGGCGCAGCCGAAACCGGCCGCACAGATCCACCGGTAGAGGGAATTCCGGAAACCGGCGCCGACCCGCTGAACGGCCCACCGGACACCGGCGCCGACCCGCTGGCAGGCGCTCCGGACACCGGCGCTGAGCCGGAGACCTTCGGGGCCGGACCGGATGGGCCCCACAGCGTTCCTGGCGCAGGCGGGGGCGGTGGAGCGTACCCCTCACTGTCGGCCGCCGGCGGCCGCGCGGCGGACGGCGTGCCGGTCTCGCCGTCCCGGGTCGCCTGCTGCTCGTCCATGGGTCCTCCCGACCACCGCTGCCGACGGTTCGGACGTCGGGCGCTGACCTTAACCGTGCCACATCAGCTTGCGTGAGCACACCCGGCGTCAGACTCACTCACCGGGCTACGGGTGTCCGATGGACGAATGGCCATTTCGGATGGATTCTCCGGTGGGCTTATCGGGTTAACACGGACTAATCAGCCGCTGACGAAGAGCCCTTCGAGGGCGAAACCGACTCCGTGTCGGCGGCGGCGCTCGATGAGGTCGTATCCGCCGCCTTGCTCGTCGTGGTGGTCTCCGTGGCCGGCGCCCCGGTGGCCGGTGACGAGGTGGTCTCCTCCGGCGCCGGCTGGGTCTCCGGCTTGGTCGTCGTGGGCTCGGTCACGGGCTCCGACGGCTCGGTCGACGGCTTCGATGGCTCGGTCGACGGCTCGGTCGATGGCTTGGACGGCTCGGTCGATGGCTTGGACGGCTCGGTCGACGGCTTCGATGGCTCGGTCGACGGCTTGGACGGCTCGGTCGACGGCTTGGACGGCGGCGTGGACGGATTCTTCGGCGGGGTGGACGGGTTCTTCGGCGGCGTCGACGGGTTCGTGGGCGACGTCGTCTTGCCCGGGGTCGCGCTGGTGCTGGGCGCCGGCGTCCTCGACGGCGAACCCGGTGTGGTCGGGTTGCCCGTCACCGGCTCGTCCGGGTCGGGCGCGCCGAGGTCGGGCGTCTCGACGTCGCCCTCGATCGAGCCGAACACCCGGGTGGCCGCGAAGAGGCGGCTCCACCGGACCGGGGTGAGACGCACGTTCAGACCGGTGCGCGGGGCCTCCACCATCATGCCCTCGCCGGCGTACATCGCGACGTGGTGAATGCCTGTCCAGCTGTTGGAGGAGCTGAAGAAGAGCAGGTCGCCGGGGAGCAGCGAGTAACGGGAGACCGCCCGGTCGCGGGTCTGGTAGTACTGGTCGCGGGACACGCGGGTGAGCGGGTAACCCACGCTGGGCTGGCGGTACGCCGCGTACATCAGGCCGGAGCAGTCGTACTGATCCGGGCCCTCCTCGGACCACACATAGGGGTCGCCGCGCTGGGCCAGCGCGAACTCCAGCGCCTTGATCGCCCGCGCGTCGGCGCCCCGGCCGGCTTCCGCGCCGGTGAGGTACTGCGAGCCGAGAGCCTGGTCGGTAGCGGTCTGCGTGGTCTCCGCGGCGTTCAGCTCGGCCGCGTTCGCGGTCTCGAGTTTCTGCTGGGCCGCCTGCTTCTTGGTGAGCTGGCCACTCAGCTTGGTCCACTCGGCGGCGAGCTGCGCGAATTTCTCGGTCGAGGTGGTCTGCTCGTCGAGCGTGAGCTGCGCGGCGGTCTGGGCGGACTCCAGGCGGCGTGCGGCCGCCTCGTGCGCGGTGGCTTCACCGCGTTGCAGCCGGGCGAGGGACTCGAGGTCGAGCAGGCCGGAGCCGGCGGTGCCGGGTGGTAGCGCGGCGGCCTCACGCACTGCGGCGTCGGCGGCCTCGACGGCGTTGGTCTGCGCGGCGCGGAGCGACTCCTGCGCCTCCAGCACCTTCTGAGCCGCGGTGGCGACCTGGGCCTTCATGATGTCGCGGTCCTGGCCGACCCGGATCAGCTGGTCGCCGAGGGCGGCGATCTCGGCCCGGCCTTTTTCCACCTGCTGCACGATCGGGCTTGTCGCGGTGCCGGTGATCGAGGTGACCGGCAGGGCCGCGGTGGTGGTCGTGGTCGTGCTGGTCTGCGAGCCGGGGAGGACGAGCGCGCCGGTCTGCGTCGGCCGCGCCCCGGAGTTCGGGATGGAGGTCGAGGTGGTGGCGCTGGACGTGGCGGGTGTCGTCGCGGCGGGAACGGCCGGGTCGATGGGCGCGGCCATCGCGGGAATCGGCTGGAAGAGAGTGGCGATCGCCGCCAGCACCGCTGCCGGGAGGGCGAACGGACGTAGACGCGACGGCACGAAGCGTGACCGCCGGGTCGATCCGTATCGCAATGCCTTGGACATGATCTCCCTGTCCGCGCCGGCCGAGACCGCGCTACTCGTTCCTTATGGTTCATACCGCAGCGCGCGGACCGGTGTCGATCGAAAGAAGATGAAAACACGCTGAGAATCTTTCGGCTTCCACGTGGCTTCCAAGATCATCTCAGGTGTCCGAAGTGACGGCTGCGCACGTCCCGTGCTTGTTGTCGGGCCCGGCACGTACCCTCGACGGCGAGGTGACGGAAAGGGGCGCACATGGACGCCGGGCTGAAACGGGAGCTCGAGGCCAAGGTCTACGCCGGTGAGCGGCTGACCCGCGAGGACGGCATCGCGCTCTACGAGTCGGACGATCTGACCTGGCTCGGCCGGCTGGCGCACCACAAGCGCACCGAGATGAACGGCGACCGGGTGATGTTCAACGTCAACCGGCACCTCAATCTCACCAACGTCTGCTCGGCCAGCTGCGCCTACTGCTCCTTCCAGCGCAAGCCGGGCGAGAAAGACGCCTACACGATGCGCATCGACGAGGCCGTCCGCAAGGCCAAGGAGATGGAGGACGAGCAGCTCACCGAGCTGCACATCGTCAACGGCCTGCACCCGACCCTGCCGTGGCGCTACTACCCGAAGGTACTGCGCGAGCTGAAGGCCGCGCTGCCGAACGTGAAGCTCAAGTGCTTCACCGCGACCGAGGTGCAGTGGTTCGAGAAGATCAGCGGCCTCTCGGCCGGCGAGGTCCTCGACGAGCTGATGGACGCCGGGCTGGAGTCGCTGACCGGCGGCGGCGCCGAGATCTTCGACTGGGAGGTCCGGCAGCACATCGTCGACCACGACTGCCACTGGGAGGACTGGTCGCGCATCCACCGGCTGGCACACGAGAAAGGCATGAAGACCCCGGCAACCATGCTGTACGGGCATATCGAGGAGCCCCGGCACCGGGTCGACCACGTGTTGCGCCTGCGCGAGCTGCAGGACGAGACAGGTGGTTTCGCGGTCTTCATCCCGCTGCGCTACCAGCACGACTTCGTCGACTCCCAGGACGGGAAGATCCGCAACCGGCTCCAGGAGCGGACCACAATGGCGATGCCGGCCGAGTCGCTGAAGACTTTCGCGGTCTCCCGCCTGCTCTTCGACAACGTGCCGCACGTGAAGTGCTTCTGGGTCATGCACGGCCTGTCGGTCGCCCAGCTCTCGCTGAACTTCGGCGCCGACGACCTGGACGGCTCGGTCGTGGAGTACAAGATCACTCACGACGCCGACGCGTATGGCACGCCCCACACGATGCACCGCGACGACCTGCTCGACCTGATCACGGACGCCGGTTTCCAGCCGGTCGAGCGCAACACCCGCTACGAGATCGTCCGGGAGTACGACAAGCCCGTCCCGCTCGCCGAGCGCCGCAGCGAACCGCAGCGGGTCTGGGCCTGAGCCGGCCGCGATGACCAGCGGGCCGAGACCACTGCGATGACCGAGAACCCGAGGACGCCCCGATGACCCAGCAGAGGAACGTGCGCGGCCTGCGCCGAGACGCCGGTGGCCGGCTGATGACCATCAGCGACCTGCTCGGCGCGGCGTTCGCCGGTCTGGCGGTCGGCCTCGTCGTGCTACTGATCTTCGAGGCGGTGATGGCGCTCACCGGCCTCGGCACGTTCGGCACGTCGAACGGCTGGCTCGTGCTGATCCTCCCGGTCTGGCTCTTCGTCGAGGAGTTCCGGGCCGAGGGCTTCGGCGCGCACCGGGTCATCATGGCCGCGCTCGCCGCCGGCTTCGGGGTCGCGATCGGGATGACCGTGGCCGGTGGGGTCTCCGGCGTGGCGCCGGCACTGGTGAGCGGTACGGCCGGAGCCGCCACCGGTACGGTCGTGTACTGCCTGGTCTGGTTCTACGGCCTCCGCTTGCTCAACCAACGGTGAAGGCTCGAAAGACAGAAGTGAAGGCTGAGGGAGAGAAGAAGAGATGAGCCCCGCCGTCAAATACACGCTCGGCCGGCTCGGCCTGTTCGTGGTCGCCTTGGCCGTGCTGCTGCCCTTCCCGCTGAACTTCCTGGTCAAGGTCATGGTCGCGTTCGCCGTGTCGGCCGTGCTCTCGCTCGTCCTGCTGCGCAGGTGGCGCGACCAGATGGCCGAGCACCTCGGTTCGATCGCCGCCAAGCGCACCGCGGAAAAAGACCGGCTGCGTTCGGCGCTGGCCGGTGACGAGGACGCCGCAGCGGCCGGCGACCGGGTGGCCGCGGCGGACGCGAGCCATGAAGCCGGCGAGAAGGCGGACGAGAAGGCCGGCAGCGAGAAAGCCGCCGACGGCCGCTCCTGACAGCAGCACGCGCCAGCCGCCGATGTAACCCACCGGCGGCGACTCCGTGCTGTCCGTGAGCTAGCGTTTTTACCAGACCGCGTCTCAGCGAAGCCGGTGCGAAACCGGCGCTGTCCCGCAACTGTGATGCCCCGCGACGAGCGAGGGCTAGCCAGGTCGCCTGGACGCCGGTCGCGACTCAGCGCTCTCGGGGAGGGGCGCCTCGCAGGCGGCGGCCACCGGCCCTGTCGGCGAAGCACCACAGCCCGGCCGACAGGAGGATCCCATGCACCGACGACGTCTCTTCAGCACGGCGAAAGTCGCCGCGATAGTCACCACGGCCCTGGTTCTCACCGGTTGTGGGAGTCAGGACGCGGACGAGCCGGCCGCGGCGCCGGCGAGCTCGGCCGCCGGGTTCCCGGTCACGGTCGGCGCGGTGACCCTGGAGGCCCGGCCCGAGAAGATCGTGTCGTTGAGCCCGACCGCCACCGAGATGCTCTTCGCGATCGGCGCCGGCCCGCAGGTGACGGCGGTCGACGACCAGTCGAACTACCCGGCGGGGGTGCCGAAATCGGACCTGTCCGGCTTCAAGCCGAACGCCGAGGCGATCGCCGCGAAGGACCCGGACCTGGTGGTGGTCTCCAACGACACCGAGAACATCGTGGCGCAGCTGGGGAAGCTGTCGATCCCGGCGTTCGTCGCGCCGGCCGCGGCCACACTGGAGGACACCTACGCCCAGCTCGGTGACCTGGGCGCGCTCACCGGCCACCGGGCCGAGGCGGAGAAGGCCGGCGCCGACATGGCCACCCGGATCGACGAGATCGTGAAATCGGTTCCGGCCCGCAGTCAGCCGCTGAGCTACTTCTACGAGCTCGGGCCGGATCTCTACTCGGCCACCTCGAAGACGTTCATCGGTTCGATCTTCGCGAAGTTCGGCCTGACCAATGTGGCGGACGCCGCCGACGCGAGCGGCTCGTTCGGCGGGTACCCGCAGCTCACCCAGGAAGCGGTGGTCAAGGCGAACCCGGACATGGTCTTCCTGGCCGACACCAAGTGCTGCCAGCAGTCCGCCGAGACGGTGAAGGCGCGCAGCGGCTGGTCCGCTGTGACAGCGGTGGAGAAGGGCCAGATCTACGCGCTCGACGACGACATCGCGTCGCGCTGGGGTCCGCGGACCGCCGATCTCGTCCAGGCCGTCGCCGACGCGGTGGGCAAGGTCCCCGCGTGATCGATGCCGCGGCCCCGAAGCAGCGGGCCCGCTCTGCCGGGCTCCGGCCGGCATGGCTCGTCGCGGGCGTGCTCGCGGTGCTGGTGGCGATGCTGGCCGGCCTCGCCTTCGGCTCGGCGGCCCTGCCGCCGGGTGGTGTCGCGGCAGAGATGCTCAATCTCCTTCCGGGGGTACGGCTGGAGAGCGGCCTCACCGAGCGGGAGGTCGCGATCCTGATGCAACTGCGGCTGCCCCGGGTGGTGCTGGGCTTGCTGGTCGGCGCGATGCTGGCCCTCTCCGGCGCCGCGTACCAGGGCGCGTTCCGCAACCCGCTGGCCGACCCGCACCTGCTCGGGGTGGCGGCCGGCGCGGGCTTGGGCGTGACCGCGGTGATCGTGCTCGGCGCCGGCAGCACCACGGAGGTGCCGGTGGGCGTACCCATGGCTGCTTTTGCCGGTGCGGTGATCGCGGTCGCGCTCACCTGGCTGCTGGGCGCGACCGGCAGCCGGGATCGGACGCCCGCCGCGCTGATCCTGGCCGGTGTCGCCGTGTCGGCGTTCCTCTCGGCGGCGCAGACGTTCCTGCTGCAGCGGCACGTCGAGTCGTTGCAGGAGGTGTACTCGTGGCTGCTCGGCCGACTCGCCACGGCCGGCTGGCACGACGTGCTGGTGATCCTGCCGTACGCGGTGGTGACCGGCGTGATCGTCCTGTCGCGGCGGCGGGAGCTCGACGTGCTGACCGTGGGTGACGCGGAGGCGACGAGTCTCGGCCTGCACCCGCAGCGCAGCAGGTATCTGCTGATCATCGCGGCGTCGCTCGGCACCGCGGCGGCGGTCTCGGTCTCCGGCCTGATCGGTTTCGTCGGGATCATCGTGCCGCACACGATCCGGCTGCTGACCGGCCCGAGTTACCGGTCGCTGCTGCCGCTCTCGGTGCTGTTCGGGGCCGCGTTCCTGACCCTGACCGACCTGCTGGCCCGGACCGTCGCCGGTGACGCCGAGATTCCGATCGGGGTCGTCACGGCGTTCCTCGGCGCGCCCTTCTTCATCCTGGTGATGCGCACGAGCCGCGCGGTGCCGACATGACCGGTGCTCTCCCCCCGGCCGCCGGAACGGTCGAGGCCATCACCGTCGCCGGGCTGACGGTACGGCTCGACGGCACGCTGATCGTCGACGACGTGAGCCTGACCGTCGCCGAGGGTGAATGGGTGACGGTGATCGGTCCGAACGGCGCCGGCAAGTCGACGGCGCTGCGTGCGATCGGCGGCCTGTTGCCGTACACGGGAAAGGTTTTCTGGCATGGATCCCCGATCGACCGCATGCATCGGCGGGAGCGGGCCAAGGCGATCGCCACGGTGATGCAGTCGCCGGTGGTGCCGCCGGCGATGGGCGTCTACGACTATGTGCTGCTCGGGCGTACTCCGTACATTCCGCCTCTGGGCCGTGAGTCGGCCTCGGACCTGGCCGTGGCCGACGAGGTCCTGGCCGCGCTGGACCTCGAGCCGTTCGCCGGTCGCCGCCTCGACACGCTCTCCGGCGGGGAGCGGCAGCGGGTCTTCCTGGCGCGGGCGCTCGCGCAGGGCGCCGGCATCCTGCTGCTGGACGAGCCGACCAGCGCGCTCGACATCGGTCACCAGCAGGAGGTGCTGGAGCTGGTCGACCGTCTGCGCGCCGAGCGCGGGCTCACCGTGCTGGCGACGATGCACGACCTCGCGACGGCCGGTGAGTACGCGGACCGCATGATCCTGCTGGCCGGTGGCCGGGTGGTGGCGGCCGGGCCGCCCGCCGAGGTGCTGACCGAGGCGAACCTGGCCGAGCACTACCGGGTCCGGGTCCGGGTGATCGCGGGGGAACGCGGTCCGCTGGTGGTGGCAACCAGACCGCAACCGAACAGCACTCAGAAATCAATAGATCAGACGATAAGTCCGTTATGACTGACACGATGGTGGTGGAACTCGCGCTCCAGGCCATGACCATCTCGGCGAAGCTGTCAGCGCCGGTGCTGCTGACCGCGCTCGGGGTCGGTTTCGTGATCTCGCTGTTCCAGTCGGTGACCCAGATCCAGGAGGCGACGCTCTCGTTCGTCCCGAAGGCGATCGCCATCGGCGTGGCGTTGCTGCTCACCGGCAACTGGATGCTCCGCGAGATGCTGACGTTCACCACACAGCTCTACGAGAAGATCCCGCAGCTGCTGGCGTGAGCGCCGCGCGCTGTCACGGGGCGAGGATCGCGAAGCTGCCGCCCTGCGGATCCGTCAGCATCGCGTACCGGCCCGTCGAGATCGTCGTGGGCGGGTGCACGATCCGGCCGCCCAGCCGGTACGCGTGCTCGGCCGCCGCATCGCAGTCGCCCACCGCGAAATAGACGAGCCAGTGCGGCGGCAGGTCGTCGGGCCACCCGTTGCCGACCATCAGCTGGATGCCGGCCACCGATCGCCGGTGCTGTTCACAGAGCACGTACGGCAGGCCGCCGACCTGGGTGTCCCGGTACTCCCAGCCGAACACCATGCCGTAGAACGCCATCGCGCCGACCGCGTCCCGGGTGTTCAGCTCGTTCCAGGTCAGCGCTCCGGGGATGTTGAAGACCTCGGCCCCGCGCATCGTGCCGGCCTCCCAGGCGCTGAACGGTGCCCCGGCCGGGTCCAGGAACGCGGCCATCCGCCCCTGGTCGATCACGTCGAACGGCGCGACGAGCACTTTTCCACCCGCCGCCTCGACCCGGGCCGCCACCGCGTCGGCGTCGTCGGCGGCGAAGTACGTGCTCCAGGCGGTCGGCTGCCCCTCGCCGAAGAGCGGTCCCGCCCCGGCCACCGGCAAGCCGTTCAGCAGGAATGTGGTGTAGCCCCCGAAGTCGTCGCCGGAGACGTCAGCGGTCCAGCCGAACATCTCGGTGTAGAAGCGGGTGGCGTCCCCGAGGTCGGCAGTGGCCAGATCCACCCAGGTCGGCGCGCCGGGTGACGGAGCGGTCATGTCCCGCATAGTCGCATTTCCATACCGGGCCGGGCATGAAACTGTCGTTGTTCCGGCTCACCTGAACCCTCGGTGACGCCCGCGACGTAACTATGCTGGCGGCATGATCTTGCGACCGGCGCATGTCGGCGAGCTGCCCCGGGTCCTGGCGTTCTGGCAGGCCGCCGCGGAGAACGGCAGCCGCCCGGTGGACACGCTCGCCGCCGTCGAGGCGCTCGTCGCCCGCGACCCGTCCGCGCTGATCATCGCGGACGACGGCGGTGAGATCGTGGGCACCGTCATCGCCGGCTGGGACGGCTGGCGCTGCCACCTGTACCGGCTCGCGGTCGCGCCGTGGCGCCGCCGCGAAGGCATCGGCGGCCGGCTGATCGCCGCGGCCGAGGAGCGATTCCGCGAGCTGGGCGGCACCCGCGTCGACGCCATGGTGCTCGACGACAACGCGACGGCACACGGGATCTGGGCGGCGCGGGGTTACCGGCAGCAGGGCGAGTGGTCGCGCTGGGTGAAACCGCTCGCCTGAGTCAGAGCGCGGCCAGCGTGGCCTTCACCTGGCCGACCGGGTCCGGGCCGAGCGGCCTGAGCACCAGCGTTCCCGCGCCGGCCTCGGCGAGCGCGCTGACCTTGGCCGGGCTGTCCGCCGCCGGTCCGATCAGCGCGAACAGCTCGGACGGCTCGATGCCCAGCCACGCCGCCTGGGTCCGTACCAGGTCGCCGGTCTCCCTCTCGATCGCCGCCGGGTCGTCGCTGACGTGCAGCAACGTGAAGACGACCGCCTCGTGATCGTCCTGGCCGCCGCCGCGGCGGATCAGCTCCAGCGCCTCGGCCACCTCGGCCGGTCCCTTGCCCTCCGGGATGATCGTGCCGTCCGCCACCCGGCCGGAGAGCTCCAGCGAGCGGGGACCGACCACGCCGGTGACGATCGGCGGCGCCACCGCGGGCGGGTGCACCAGCTTCACGCCGTCGATGTGCACCTCCCGGCCGTGCAGGGTCACGGTCTCGCCGTTGAGCAGGCCTCGAACGGCGAGAATCGTCTCCTCGAGCAGCGCGAGCTTCGCCTTCCGCTCGGCGCCGACCTGGCGCATCCACGCCGGGACGCCGTGACCGAGACCGGCGACCAGGCGGCCGGGGTGGACCCGGGCCAGCATCGCCAGCTCCATGGCGAGCAGGGCCGGGTTGCGCAGCGGCGCCGGCGCGATGCCGATGCCGACCCGGACGCGGGAGGTGGCGGCGAGGGCGAGCGCCGCGGTGCTGACCGATCCGGCCCAGCCCAGGTCCTCGACGACCCAGAGGTCGTCGACGCCGATCTCCTCCATCGCGGCGGCGAAGCCGGGCAACTCCTCGGGCGCACGGTCACGGTCGAACATCACTCCGATACGAGGCATCAAGCGATCTTAAGCGGATCCGGCAACGGTTGGGCGTGCAGAACCGACAGCCTCGTGACGGCCCGGGTGAGGACCACGTAGAGGCGGTTCAGGCCCTTCGGCTCGGCGGCCACGATGTCGGCCGGCTCGTGGACGATGACATGGTCGTACTCCAGGCCTTTGACAAGCGTCGCCGGCACCACCATGACGCGCGCCGCGGCCTCGACATCGTCGGCGCTCGCGTGCTCGATGCCCGCGGCGCTCAGGTGCGCACGCAGCCGATCCACCGCACTGTCCGCGGCGATGACCGCGACTGATCCCTCGTGCGCGAGCGCGGCGGTGACCTCGGCCAGCGTCCGCGCGTCCAGGTCGCCGGGATCCGGCACCGCGATCACGGCGAGATCGCCGTCGCGGCGCAGCGACACCGCCTCCGGCACGTTCACACCGAGCGCCGGCAGCAGGCGATTCGCCAATGTCACAACTGCTTCCGGTACGCGGAAACCGACTGTCAGCGGAACCACCGCGGCGTCCGGCTTCCCCAGGTGGCGCAGGATCTCGTGCCAGTCGGTGGTGGCCCACGGCGCGGTGCCCTGCGCCAGATCGCCGAGGAGCGTGATCGAGCCGTGCTCGCTGCGGCGGGCGATCACCCGGGCCTGCATGGGGGAGAGGTCCTGAGCCTCATCGACGATCACGTGACCGAAACTGTTCTCCCGTTCGAGGAGACCCGCGGCCTCGTCGAGCAGCAGCAGGTCGGCCGCCGAGAACTTCGCCGACTTCACCGTCTTCGGGGGCTTCGCCCAGCGGATCGTGTCCTGCTCCTCCGCGGTGAGCAGGTCACCGGCCGCCGACGGATCGGTCAGCAGGCCCACGACCAGCGACTCCGGAGTGACGGCCGGCCACGTCGACTCGAGGAACTCGGTGACGGGTCCGATCTTGCTCATCTTGCGCAGCCAGGTCTCGCCGGGTGAGTTGCCCGTCCGGTACTCCGACTGGCGCTGCAGCAGGCCCACGACCCGGGCCCGGACGCGTTCCCGCCCCACCGCGTACGGCAAGCCCTCGCGGCGCGCCTCGTCGACGATCCGGCGCAGCGGCTCCACGTCGATCCGCCAGCGGTAGGAGCCGTCCGACACCATGATCGGATCCGTGGGCTTGCGCAGCCTGTCCCAGAGGACCTTGTGGAGCACCGCGGCCATCCGTACGTCGTGTTTGACGAACGTGGCCGGCGCCGGATCGACGGCCTTGACCGGCACCCGGCCGATCAGCTCCTCCAGTGTGGACTGCTGGACCTCCACCTCACCCAGCGTCGGCAGGACCGCCGAGATGTAGGAGAGGAACGCCGTGTTGGGCCCGACGATCAGCACGCCCGACCGGCGCAGTCGCTCACGGTGCAGGTAGAGCAGGAACGCCGCCCGGTGCAGGCCGACCGCGGTCTTGCCGGTGCCGGGCGCGCCCTGCACGCAGATCGAGTCGGCCAACTCGGCCCGGACCAGCTCGTCCTGCTCCGGCTGGATGGTCGCCACGATGTCCCGCATCGGCCCGACCCGGGGCCGCTCGATCTCGGCGGTCAGGATGCGGCTCGTCGTGCCGAGCTCCTCGCCGCGGTCCAGGTGCTCGTCCTCGAAGCTGGTCAGGTCACCCTTGACGAACCCGAACCGCCGGCGGGTCGCGACACCCTGCGGATCGCGCACGCTGGCCCGGTAGAAACTGCGCGACAGCGGCGCCCGCCAGTCCAGCACCATCGGCTCGCCGGCGTCGTCGGTGACGTGCCGACGCCCCACGTGGTACGCGGCCTCGTCGATGTCGAGACGGCCGAAGAAGAGCGGCGTCTCCGGGTCGTCGGCGAGCTCCTTCACCCGGCGGGCCATGTGCCGGCCCAGCTGCTCGGCGGTGTAGGCGTCACCGGCGACCTTGTCACCGGTGGCGAAGAGCGATTGGGCCCGGTCGCGCATCCGGCGCAGCGCGGCGCGGGACTCGACGAGATGGGTACGTTCGGCGGCGAGTTCGCTGTCGAGATCGGTGGACACAGTCATCCCCAGAAGCTGAAGGCTGGCTGCTCGCGTATCCGCAAGGCGGGTGGCCGCCTGCGGCGCGGGGACGTCCGCTGCGGTGCATGCTCACCACGGCCGTCAAGCGGCCCTCCACGCTACGCCGTGACAGCCATCTGTCCACCGATTTAGCGACTGGCCCAGGACTGGGTTAAGCATATTGTTAACGTGTGGAGTGGGAGATCCTGCTGACGGAGCAGGTCGAAGAGTCTCTCGAGGATCTGTGGGTGTCCGATCGCGAAACCCACCGGCTCGTCAACCAGGCGATCCTCGTTCTGGAGCGGAACGGGCCGAGTGAGGGCCGGCCTCTGGTGGATGCCATCACGGCCTCGGCGGTCTCCAATTTGAAGGAGTTGCGTCCGCCCTCGGCGGGCCGCACGGAGATCAGAATTCTGTTCGTCTTCGATCCGTGGCGATCAGCTGTTCTCTTGGTTGCAGGCGACAAATCGGGACAATGGAGGCGGTGGTACCGGACTGCCATACCCGAGGCGAAGCAGAGGTACGCCGTCTACTTGAAGGAACGGCAGAAGGAGTTGCGCGATGGCGACTAGGCGTTGGCGGGAGACCGGTCACCTTGAGCGTGCGGTGAGCACCGCCGGAGGCTTGGAGGCGTTCGAGGACGGGGTCGGCGCGATGCTGGACGAGGCGCGCGGGTGGCGTCTGGTGGAGCTGCGCAAGCGGCGGGAGATGACCCAGGAGCAGGTCGCGGAGCGCATGGGTGTCTCGGTGGCGCGTGTTTCGCAGATCGAGGCCGGTTCGGTCTCGACTCAGGAGGTCCTGGCGCGGTACATCGAGGCGCTCGGCGGCACCCTCAAGCTGATAGCGGATTTCGGGGACGAGCAGTTGAAGGTCGCCTGAGGCGGCTGGCGAGAATGGGGGGATGGCAGAGCAGGCGAACGTCCGGATCACCGATGCGCGGACGATGCGGGCGCTCGCGCATCCGGCCCGGATCGAGATCGTGGATTACCTGAGTTACACCGGTGCCTCGGTCACCGCCACCGAGTGTGCCGGGCTGGTCGGGCTGTCGCCGAGCGCCACCAGCTATCACCTGCGGGAACTCGCCAAGTACGGGCTCGTCGAACACGCTCCGAGCCAGGGCGACGGGCGCGAGCGGCGGTGGCGGAGCACCGGCTCCAGCCTGTGGATCCACAGTGACGCCGAGCAGCCGGAGTCGGTGGCGGCGGAGCAGGCGCTCGTCGACCTCTACATGACCCGGGACAAGGACCGGGTGCGCGAGTGGATGGCCCGGCAGCCGCGGGATCCGCAGGAGTGGCGGGACGCGAGCGCGTTGATGGGTCAGCAACTGGTCATGACGGCCGAGGAGCTGTCCGAGCTGAACAAGCAGATCAGGGTGCTGATGGAGCCGTTCCGGATGCGGGATCGGCAGGCCGAGGCGCCGGAGGGAGCGCGCCGGGTGGTGGTGCAGTACGCGGCGTTCCCGATGGCATAGCCCTTCCCTTGCCCGAGCACATGTGAAGGAATACTTTCGAAGTATGTCCTTCATAAATGCCGGGTGGTCGGACGTCTATCTGGCCGCCGCGGGCCGCGGGATCTCGGTCTGCGGTGACCTGCTCGCGGCGACCACGCTCGCGCTGGTCCTGCAGGAGGCCGGGCACGGTGGGCTGGCCGTCTCCGGACTGTTCGTCGCGGCGAGCCTTCCGATCGCGGTGCTCGCGCCGATCACCGGACGGCTCGTGGACCGTGCGGACAGCCGTACCCTCATGGTGGTCGTGGGTCTCGCGCAGACCGCGCTCTGCGCGGCGCTCGCCTTCGCCACCCACCCGGCTGTGATCATCGCGCTCGTCGCGCTGCTGGCCTGCGGCGTCGCCGTCACGCAGCCGACCATCGCCGCGCTGGTGCCGGGCATGGTGCGCGAGGCCGACCTGCCGCGCGCGAGCGGCATCGTGCTGACCGCGAGTCAGGTGGGGATGCTGGCCGCCCCGGCGCTGGCCGGGGTCCTGGTCGGGCAGACCGGGGCGCGGGTGCCGTTGCTGCTGGCGGCCGCGGCCTACCTCGGGCTGAGCGGAATCGGACTTCTGATTCGTACGCGCAGAGGCGTCCGCACCGGACCGGACTCCCTGCCGGCCGTCCCGTTCCGCCTCCGGGACGACCGCGTCCTGACAGTCATGACGGTGGCCGTCGCCGCCGTCGTCGCCGGGGTGAGCGCGATAAACGTCTTCGAGGTGTTCTTCATCAGGGACACGCTCGGCGCCTCCACCACGGTCTACGGCTTCGTGATGGCGTCCTGGACCGTCGGCATGCTGACCGCCAGCCTGACCTTCGGCCGGGCGGCGCGCCGGTGGATCACCCTGCGCACCGTGCTCGCCCTGCTGACCGGAACCTGCGTGGTGGTGCTCGCCGGCGCAGGCGTTCAGGGCGCCGGCTGGCTCATCCCGCTCTGGATCCTCGGCGGCGCGGCGAACGGCGCCCTCAACATCTGCACCACCGTGCTGATCGCCGGCCGGGTGCGGCCCGCGGCGCACGGCCGGGCCTTCGCCGCGACCACCGCCGTCGTCCAGGGCGCCGGGCTCACCGGGCTGCTGGTGGCCGGGCCGCTCGCCGAGAGTTTCGAGCCCCGCGCCCTGGTCGCGGGCGCCGGAGCGGCCGGCGTCCTGGCGGCGCTGGCCTGCCTGCCACTGGTGCGATCTGAGCCACCCGCCACCCCGGTCAGAGAGTCAGCCGGTAGCGACGTAACGGGGATTGAGCCGGCGCGGTGGGGCTGACGTCCCCCGCCTCCTCCAGATACTTCAGCGCACGCAGCACTTTCATGTAACTCAACCCGGTTCGCTGCTCGATGTCTCGCCGGCTCAAGGCGGACCCGTCGGCGAGTGCGCGGCGGACAGCCTCGGTATGGCTCGTTCCCGAGTCGATGTCCAGCGTCAGTTGCTCGGATCGTGGCACGAGCAGGTAGCGGGCATGTCTCCGCTCGCCGACGCGAATCGCGACGCCACGGTTGACCAGATCGGCCAGCTCGGCGGTGGCCCGGTGGGCTTCGAGGCCGAGATTTCGCATCGTGGCGTTGGTGACGGCTCGGCCCAGGCGCATCTCGGCCAGAGCCAGATGCTGGGTGGCGGTGAGGCCCTGCTGGCCGAGGCTCGCGATCCAGGCGGTCGTCTCCTCGTCGAGAAGTGTGTGCCGGGGCAGGAGCAGCTTGAATCGAGTGATCCGGTTGTGGAACTCGGGCAGCGGCGACCCCGCGCGGCGAAGTTCACGGAGCATGGTGGGGATCCCGCTCGCCCGGTTCTCGCATACCATCCGGCCGGTCTCCGGGGATCGGACGTCCTGGAGCAGACGCGCGAGCACCGGATTGCGGGTCGACGTGACGCCTTCGCCGCCGAGGTCGTCCTCCGTCACTGCTCCGAACAGGCCGCCCGGGTTCGCGATGACGAGCCGATCGGAATAGACGACGATCTGCACCGGAGTGCCTCGGGAGTACGGCGAATAATCGCGATGCAGGAGTGCGTTAGCTATGCCCTCGCGGATCACTTCCGCTGGATAGTCGTACTGGTCGGTCCGGCCGCTTCCGTCGATGAAGGAACGGACCGAGGTGTTGCGCAGGACCGCGTTCACCGCCTCGTCGACGATCACCGGGATCGGGCCGTCGAACGAGCGGTTCTCCAGGAATCGTGGCCCGTTGAGCGGAATCTCCTGTGCCGAGGTGCCGGGATAGACGACCAGGGTCGCGTTGAGCTGCGGAAAAAATTGCTGGGGGAAGACGCCCAGAGTGAGCAGGCCGCCGAGGGTGGGGCGGAGCGTGCCGTCCTCGGCGGCGGCGAGCACGTTGAGACGTCGAAGAACGTGCTCGGTGTCGAGGTTGGCGAATGCTCGCGGCTGGCGCTGCCGAACCCGTGTGATCAGGACCTGGATCTCGGTCGCATCGAGATCCGCCTCGGTGGCGCCGGGAACCGGTTGCCGGTCGTCCTCCGGCTGCCCGCGGTTGGTGTGGAGCAGATGGATCTCGAAGTCGGTCAGCCTGCGGTCGCCGTCGCCGCCTCGGGTGAAGGACCCGTTGTACTCTCCCCGGGCCGCCACGTAGCAGGGCTTGAACCGGGGATCGAGTTCGCTGATCTCGGCGACGACCACCAGGGCGTCCTCGAAGGGGACGATGTCGATCTCACAGCGGACCGGTGGCTGGAGATCAGCACTGCACGCCGCGGCCAGCGCATCGCGGATGCGGGCCGCGTCGAAGCCGGTGACGGGACGAAAATCGTCGTCCTCGGCCAGCCCGAGGATGACTGTCCCGCCCCGGTCGTTGCTGAACGCGCTCAGGGTGTCGCGTACCGACTTGGGCAGGCCACCCCCGGCGGCCTTGACCTCGACGTCTCGGAGATCGGTGCCGCTGCGCCGCAGGAGCGCCGTCAAGCGGACGAGCTCGTCGGGGGTCACCGAACACTCCTTGCTAAAGACTTGTGCAAAAGACTTTAGCAAGGTCAGCTGCGATATGGGACACCTCGACGTGCTCCCTACGGGCCTCTTTCGTGGGACCGGGGATAACGTCGCAGCATGAGCGACAGCGTCCGTCGGCCCCGGGTCGGGCATATCCAGTTCCTCAACTGCCTCCCGATCTACTGGGGTCTGATGCGCTCGGGCGCTCTCCTCGACGTCGATCTCCACAAGGACACCCCGGAGCGGCTCAGTGCCGCGCTCGTCGCCGGTGACCTGGACATCGGGCCGATCACCCTGGTCGAGTACCTGCGGCACGCCGACGAGCTGCTGCTCCTTCCCGACCTGGCGGTCGGCAGCGACGGCCCGGTGCTCTCGGTCAACCTGATCTCCACCCGGCCGCCGGCCGAGCTGGACGGGCGGCCGGTCGCGCTCGGCTCCACCTCGCGGACCGGGGTGCTGCTCGCGCAGATGCTGCTGGCCGAGAGGTACGGGGTCGAGCCCGAGTACTTCCGCTGCCCGCCGGACCTGTCACAGATGCTGATGGAGGCCGACGCCGGTGTTCTGATCGGCGACCCGGCGCTGCGCGCGATGTACGAGGCTCCCTCCCTCGGCCTCCAGGTGATCGACCTGGCCGAGGCGTGGCGGGAGTGGACCGGGCTGCCGATGGTCTTCGCCGTCTGGGCGGTCCGCAAGGACTTCGCGGCCGCGCACCCGGGCCGGGTCAAGGACGTGCACGAGGCGTTCCAGCGGTCCCGTGACCTGGCGCTGCGGGAGCTGGACGAGGTGGCCGAGGCCGGGGCTCGATGGGAGCCGTTCGACGCGGCCACCCTCGCCAACTACTTCCGGGTGCTGGACTTCTCGCTCGGCGAGCGGCAGGTCGCCGGGCTGCGCGAGTTCGCGCGGCGGGCGGCGGAGCGGGGCGAGGTGCCACCCCTGCCCCTCGGCGGACCGGCGTTCGCGGACGTCTAGCTCAGGATCTCGTCGAGGGCTGCCACGTCGGCCACGCTGAGCTGCCACGACGCAGCCGACGCGTTGGCGTGCACCTGCTCGGCCGTGGTCGCCCCGGCGATCACGCTGGTCACCGCCGGTCGGGCGGCCAGGCCGGCGATCGCGACGTCGAGCAGGCTGTGGTCACGCTCCGCGCCGAACACGGTGAGCGCCTCGATGGTGTCCCAGTCGGCGGTGTCGAGCCAGGACGCGTAGCGGTCGGTCGACATCCGGGTGCCGGCGCCGGCCGGTGCGCCGCGCCGGTACTTGCCGGTCAGCAGGCCGGCGTCCAGCGGGAAGAACGGCAGCAGCCCGAGGCCGAACTGCTCGCAGGCCGGCACGACCTCGGCCTCGGCGTCGCGGTGCAGCAGGCTGTACCGGTTCTGGGCGCTGATGAACCGGGTCCGGTCGCTGGTCCGGGCGGTCCAGTCGGCGTCCGCGATCTGCCAGCCGGAGAAGTTCGAGTTGCCCAGGTAGCGGACCTTGCCGGAGCGGACGAGGTCGTCCAGGGCGGCGAGCGTCTCGTCGATCGGGGTGGCCGGGTCGGGCTCGTGCATCTGGTAGAGGTCGATGTAGTCGGTCTCCAGCCGGCGCAGCGACGCCTCGACGGCGCGGGTGATGTACCGCCGTGAGCCGCGGGCGCCGAAGTCCCGGCCGTTCATGCCTTCCATGTTCATGCCGAACTTGGTGGCCAGCACCGCCTCGTCGCGCCGGCCCTTGAGCGCGGCGCCGAGCAGGGCCTCCGATGTGCCGTGCGGGGTGCCGTAGATGTCCGCGGTGTCGAAGAGGGTGATGCCGGTGTCGAAGGCCGCGTCGACCACCTCACGGGTGCCGTCGGCGTCCAGCTTGCGGCCGAAGTTGTTGCAGCCGATGCCGACGACGGATACGACGAGGCCCGAGTCGCCCAGCCGGCGGTAGGTCATCTCACTCATGAGTTCCCAATTCTAATATCGGATTTCGTCTATTGACACGACTTGTTACGCCTCGCAGAGTTGAGGGCGTTCCGGGTAGCCTGTCAAGCCGCCGCGTCCATCGTGGACTCGCCCACGATCGGTCCACGATGGACGCGGCCCCGGCGCCTCATTCCTCGGGTCTGCCCAGGTCGCGATAGGCGGCTCGGAGCGTGTCCACCAGCGGGATGTGCCGCACCACCACCTTCGGCGGGTCGAGCGCACGCAGCAGCAGCTCCGGTGGCGCGGCGCCGCGAGCCGGCCGTTCGCGCAGCCGGCCCAGGCTGATCCCGGGGGCGTAGAAGTCGGCGAGCCGGTCCTCCAGCGGCTCCTCCTCGACGGCGAGCGGGTCGGCCGCGTCCTCGTCCGGCTCGGGGGTTCCCCGGAGATCGTCGAGGAGCACGTCCCGGGCCCGGCCGCGCCAGGCCAGCACCAGGAACGGGTCGTCGTCGAACGCCTCGGCGAGCACGTAGAGCGCTGCCGAGCCGTGCTTGCACGGAACCCCCCAGTCCGGGCACGAGCAGGAGATGTCGAGATCGGACGGGAAGAGCGGCATCCCGAGGTCGGTGAAGAGATCGACGATCTCGTGCGGCATCTCGCCGGCCAGCAGGGCGGCACGGTAGAGCGCCTGCCCGGCCAGTGCCGCCGTGATGTCGGCCCACTGCTCCTCGTCGTAGGCCTCGATCCGGATCTCCACCTGGTACGGCGTGGGTCGTGACCCCTGCACCCGGGCCGTCACCCGGCCCGGCCGCAGGGCGAAGTCCATCACCTGGCCCTTGCGCGCATAGGTCCGGCCACGTGCCAGCCGCCCCGGCTGGCAGACGTCCTCCAGCACGTCGACGAACCGGCGGGACCACCACTGCTCGCCGATCTTGCCGCGCTGCGACCGGACCGCGAGGCCGCCATCCACCTTGATCGGGGGCGCGGATTCGAAGAAATGAGCCATGTCAGCGCACCGCCGCCGGGTCGAGGGAGAACAGCTCCCGCAGCTGATCGGTGCTCAGGTCGGTGATCCAGTCCTCGCCGGTGCCGACGACCGAGGAGGCGAGCGCCTTCTTCCGCTCGATCATCTGATCGATCTTCTCCTCCAGCGTCCCGGTGCAGATGAACTTGCGGACCTGCACGTCGCGCGACTGCCCGATGCGGAACGCCCGGTCGGTGGCCTGGTCCTCGACCGCCGGGTTCCACCATCTGTCGAAGTGCACGACGTGGTTCGCCGCTGTCAGGTTGAGACCGGTGCCGGCCGCCTTCAGCGACAGCAGGAACACCATCGGCTCGGTGCCGGTCTGGAAGCGGTCGACCAGTTCGTCACGGCGGGCCTTGCTGAGCCCGCCGTGCAGCCAGAGCACCGGGCGGTCGAGCTGAGCGGCGAGGTAGGGCTGGAGCAGCGAGCCCCACTCCGCGTACTGCGTGAAGACCAGGGCCTTGTCGCCGTCCTCCACGATCTCCTCGGCCAGCTCCTCGAGGCGGGCCAGCTTGCCCGAGCGGCCGGGCAGGCGGGAACCGTCCTTGAGCAGGTGGGCCGGGTGGTTGCAGACCTGCTTGAGTTTCATCATGGCGGCGAGCACGTTGCCCCGGCGCTGGATGCCCTCGGTGCTCTCGATCTCGGCCATCATGTCCTCGACGACGGCCTGGTAGAGGGTGGCCTGCTCGGGGGTGAGCGAGCACCACACCTTCATCTCGTTCTTCTCCGGCAGGTCCGAGATGATGCTCTTGTCGGTCTTGAGCCGCCGCAGCACGAACGGCCCGGTGGCCCGTTTCAGCGCGGCCGTGGCGTCGGCGTCCTGCCGGTTCTCGATCGGCTCCTGGAACCGCCGCCGGAACCGTTTGGCCGGGCCGAGCAGCCCGGGATTGCAGAAGTCCATGATCGACCAGAGCTCGGCCAGGTGGTTTTCCACCGGGGTGCCGGTCAGGGCCAGCCGGGTCCGCGCCGGCAGCGCCCGGACCGCCTGGGACTGCCGGGTGCCGCTGTTCTTGATCGCCTGAGCCTCGTCGCAGGCGACCCGTCCCCAGGTCACTCTCCGTAACGTCTCAAGATCACGCAGCGCAGTGCCGTAGGTGGTCAGCACCAGGTCGGACTCGGCGACCGCGGCGTCGAACTCCTCGTCGCGCAGCCGGGTGCCGCCGTGGTGCACGTAGACCCGCAGGCTCGGCGCGAACCGTGCCGCCTCCTTCTGCCAGTTGCTGACCAGCGACATCGGGCAGACCAGCAAAGTTTTCCGCTCCGGGTCGGCGGCCTTCTCGGTCAGCAGCAGCGACAGCGTCTGCGCGGTCTTGCCGAGGCCCATGTCGTCCGCGAGGATCCCGCCCAGTCCCAGCCGGGACAGGAAGGACAACCACGAAAGACCCCTTTCCTGGTACGGGCGGAGCGTCCCGTGGAAACCGGCCGGGGTCGGCAGCGGGGTGAGCCGGTCCGCGGCCTGCCCGGAGAGCAGATCGCCGAGCATGCCGTCCGCGTCGACCTCGACCAGAGGCAGGTCCTCCTCGCCGCCCTCGACCACCTGCTGGAGCACCTCGCCGGCGGTGAGCTCACCCTCGTGCCGGCGGCTCACCGCCTTGAGCGCGGCCTTGAGCTGGCGATCGTCCAGCTCCACCCACTGGCCGCGGACCCGGACCAGCGGCACCTTGAGCCGGGCCAGCTCGGCCAGTTCCGCGGCGGTCACCGTGCTGTCGCCGATCACCAGGTCGAGCCGGAACTCGACGAGCTGCTCCAGGCCGAACCCGGAGTCGGCGACCGCGCGGGAGGCGCCGGCCTTGGACTTGGATTTGGACCGGGTGGTGAGCTTGAGGCCGATTCCCTTGCGCCCCGCCCAGGACGGCAGCTGCACCCCGAAACCGGCCGCCTGCAGCAGCGGCGCGACCTGCCGGAGGAACTCGAACGCCTCACCGGTGGCGAGCGGCATCGCGGCCGGCTGCTTCTCCAGCAGCGCCACGTGCAGCAGCGGGAAGAGCCGGACCGCCCGGCCCAGCCCGGCCAGCAGCGTCTCGTCCGGGCGGCGCGGCAGGCCGGGGAAGCGCTCGCCCTCCCAGAGCGCCGCGGCGGGCAGGTAGAGGCTCGGGTCGTCGGCGGACTGCAGCGCGAACTCCAGCGACCACTCGTCGGCACCGGGCTCGGCTTCACCGACCGGCGGCGGTTCGATCAGCCGGAAGCTGACCCGGATCGGACCGTTCGCCGCGTTCGCCGCGTGCATCCAGCCGTCCAGCGCCTGGCGCAGCTCGCGGACCTCGCCGCTCGGCGCGCCGGGCAGCGACGGGTCGTCGGCGGTGAGCGCGGCGAGCCAGCGGTCCGGCAGGGCTGCCTTGGGGCCCGGGCGCGCGCCGACCAGGATCCGCTCCGGCATGACGTCCCGCGCCGCCTGGTCGACCAGGGCGTCCAGGGCGTCGCGGACCGTCCTGCCGATGGGGTGAGCGGCCCCGACCGCTCTCGCCACCGGTGGCATCCCGGCCGCGAAGTCCCGATAGGTCGCCGCGTCCGCCCCGGTGAGCACCGGCCGCCAGCGCGCCGTTGGCACGCCCGACTCGATCACCAGTTGCGGCAGCATCCGGCCGCGCCGGGCCAGGTCACAGGCGTAACCGGCGAGCAGGCAGAGGTAGCGCAACGACGGGCCGGCCACCCAGGGGCCGCTCGGGTCGGGCTCGGCCAGCATCGCGAGCACCGGCGTGGCGGACCGGGCCGGCACCGCGAGCACCGGAACCGTCCAGGAGCCGAGGCGAAGACCCCGGGTCGCGGCCTCGACGCCGGTGTCGGGGGAGGGCAGGGGTCCGCGCGCCGTCCCGGGCAGGACTGCGGTCGCGGTCTCGCTCACCGCGTCGGCGACCGGCTCGCCCAGCGCGGCGCGCAGCGATTCGGCGGAGGTGGCGAAGGGGTGCGGCCGGGCGCCGCGTGACCGGGACGCCGACGCTGACGGCAACTCGGGGTCCTCGGCCCAGAACACGAGCTTTCCCGGTCCGCCTCGGCCGGGCACCCAGCCACCATGAACGACGAGCACTTCCACCCCCTGAAAAGCCCCGTCGAGGTTACCCCCGTCCCTGCAAGCGGGCCCCCAGCCGAGCCTCGGCGCGCGGATCCCGCTCCGGGCGGTGACCCGCGCCGCTGCCGACTTCCCGCGTGGAGTCGTACGCTTCGAGTCGTGACCGCGAATCCGGAGATCGACAGCATCCTGCAGCGCGGCGCCGACGGCGGGCGGATCACGCCCGAGGAGGCGCTGCTTCTCTACACGCAGGCCCCGTTCCACGCGCTGGGCGAGGCGGCCGACGCGGTCCGGCGCCGGCGTTATCCGGACGGCATCGTCACGTACCTGATCGACCGGAACATCAACTACACGAACGTCTGCGTCACCGCGTGCAAGTTCTGCGCGTTCTTCCGCGCGCCGAAGCACAAGGAGGGCTGGTCGCACCCGACCGAGGAGATCCTGCGGCGGTGCGGCGAGGCTGTCGACCTCGGCGCCACCCAGGTGATGCTGCAGGGCGGCCACCACCCGGACTACGGCGTGGCGTACTACGAGGACCTCTTCTCCTCGGTGAAGCAGGCGTACCCGCAGCTCGCCATCCACTCGATCGGCCCGAGCGAGATCCTGCACATGGCCAAGGTCGACGGCGTGTCGATCGAGGAAGCGGTGATCCGGATCAAGGCGGCCGGGCTGGACTCGATCGCCGGCGCCGGCGCGGAGATGCTGCCCGAGCGGCCGCGCAAGGCGATCGCCCCGCTCAAGGAGAGCGGCGAGCGCTGGCTCGAGGTGATGGCGGTGGCGCACCGGCACGGTCTGTCCTCGACCGCGACCATGATGATGGGCACCGGCGAGACGAACGCGGAGCGCATCGAGCACATCCGCATGATCCGTGAGGTGCAGGACCTGGCGGTGGCGAACGGTTACCAGGACGTCCCGGTGGAACAGTCGCACCAGGTCGGTGGCTTCCGGGCCTTCATCCCGTGGACGTACCAGCCGGAGAACAACCACCTGAAGGGCCGCACCCAGGCCACCACGCTGGAGTACCTGCGCTTCATCGCGGTCTCCCGGCTGTTCTTCGACAACGTCGCCCACCTGCAGGCGTCCTGGCTCACCACCGGCAAGGACATCGGCCAGCTCTCGCTGCACATGGGCGTCGACGACCTCGGGTCGATCATGCTGGAGGAGAACGTGATCTCCTCGGCCGGCGCCCGGCACCGGTCCAACCTGCAGGGCCTGATCTCCATGATCCGCACTGCCGACCGGATCCCGGCGCAGCGTGACACCTGGTACCGGCACCTCGCCGTGCACCGCACCGCGGCGGAGGACCCGACCGACGAGCGCGTGGTGTCGCACTTCTCCTCGATCGCGATCAAGGGCGGCGGAGCCGGGCGCACTCAGTTGCCGCTCGTGGAGGCTTCCTGACCCCTTTGGGGGGTGGTCGTCGGCCGTTCGGCCAGGTTCGGCTAGTCGGACCGGTGAGGGAGGGTTGCTCCTTCGTAACGAGCCTGCCGGTTGCCTGTACCCGGTCTTTGGCGCTGGTTAAGTTGCCTGCGTAAGGCAACGAACACCAATGCGTCGCCAGCCGCGGTCAGGTCGGTGACGAGCAGTCGGACCCGACCGATGGCGGTCGTATATATAAAGCACAAGGTGTGGGCGGGATGGGAAACCATCCCGCCTGTTCTGTTTGCGGGGGCGGTTGGCCGGGGTGGTCGGACGTGGTGGCAGAGTTGATGCCGTGAGTCGCGCAGATCTGGACAAGCAGCCCCACGAGGTCGCCGAGATGTTCGACGGCGTGGCGAAACGCTACGACCTCACCAACACGGTTCTCTCCTTCGGCCAGGACCGGGGCTGGCGTCGCGCCACCCGTGCCGCTCTCGGGTTGCGGCCCGGCGAGCGTGTCCTGGACGTGGGGGCGGGCACCGGCGTCTCCACCGAGGAGCTGAGCCGGTCGGGCGCCTTCGCGGTCGGCGCGGACCTCTCGGTCGGGATGCTGCGGGCGGGCCGGTCGACCCGGCCGGCCGTGCCGCTGCTCGCGGGTGACGCGCTGAGGCTGCCGTTCGCCGACGCCGCCTTCGACGCGGTGACGATCTCCTTCGCGCTGCGTAACGTCGTTGACACCACCGCTGCGCTGCGTGAGTTCGGCCGGGTGGTCCGGCCGGGTGGGCGGCTGGTCATCTGCGAGTTCAGCCACCCGACCAATGCCGCGTTCCGGACGGCCTATCTGTCCTACCTGATGCGGTCCCTGCCGGCGGTGGCCCGTCGCGTCGCGACCAACCCCGACGCGTACGTCTATCTCGCCGAGTCGATCCGCGCCTGGCACGACCAGCAGAGCCTGGCCGCCGTCATCGCCGAGTCGGGACCGTGGGATCGGGTCGGCTGGCGCAATCTGACCGGCGGCATCGCGTCCCTCCACCGCGCTACCAGGGTATAAATCCGGCAATCGGCGTACAAAGCTAATAAACGCTGTTTAGCTCGGTTTTATGACTGATATCGGGCATCTGGAGGACACCGACATCGATCTGGCGATCGATGAGGGCGAGGCCGGCGAGCGCCGCGCCACCGAGCTGGCCAACCGTCTGCGGATGGTCGCCGCCGAGGACCCGCTGCTGGCCCAGGACCTGGTCGAAGGGCTCATCGTGGCGCTCGACCGGGCCATGGGCGGCACCATCCGGGAACACCTGGAGGGCCCGGCCCTCGGCGTGGCGGACAAGGTTCTCACCGATCCTGAGCAGGCACGTTAGCCACGCCCAAACAATTAGGCGGACCTAAGCGCAAAGATCTTCGATGGTCGGCCTACACTCCGATCGAGGCATGCTTGTGAACTAATTCACGAGCATCCGCGTGGAGATGGAGGTTGGCCGTGAACGACCGCGGAACCGGTTCGATCGTCGCCGATGAAGCAGACGTGATCGTGGTCGGTGCGGGGCCGGGCGGGTCCGCCGCGGCGTACCACCTGGCGCGGCACGGCGTGCGCGTGCTGCTGCTGGAGAAGACCGAGTTCCCGCGCGAGAAGGTCTGCGGCGACGGCCTGACGCCGCGCGCGGTGCGCCAGCTGATCCGGATGGGTGTGGACACCTCCGAGAAAGCCGGTTGGCTGCAGAACCGGGGCCTGCGCGTGATCGGCGGCGGCGTCCGCATGGAGCTGGACTGGCCGGACCTCGCGAGCTTCCCCAACTACGGGCTGGTCCGGACCCGGATGGACTTCGACGACCTGCTGGCCCGGCGTGCGACGGAGGCCGGCGCCCTGCTGCGCACCGGCGTCAACGTCACCGGCCCGGTGTTCGACGAGGACGGTTACGTCATCGGCGTCGAGGCGAAAGCCGACGGCGAGCCGGTCGAGTACCGCGCGCCCCTGGTGATCGCCGCGGACGGCGTCTCCGGCAAGTTCCCGCTGGCGCTCGGCCTGGCCAAGCGCGACGATCGCCCGCTCGGCGTGGCGGTCCGGCGCTACTACCGGTCGCCGGCCAAGGCCGACGACAACTACCTGGAGTCCTGGCTGGAGCTGCGCAGCGCGCAGGATCCGGCGCGGCTCCTTCCCGGGTACGGGTGGATCTTCGGTCTCGGTGACGGCCGGGTCAACGTCGGCCTCGGCATCCTGAACTCGTCCGACGCGTTCGGCAAGACCAACTACCGCGCTCTGCTCACCGACTGGCTCGGGAGCACCCCGGAGGACTGGGGCCTGCGCGACGAGGAGAACGCGGACGGCCCCACGCTCGGCGCCGCGCTGCCGATGGGCTTCAACCGGGTGCCGCACTACACCCGCGGCGTGCTGCTGGTCGGCGACTCCGGCGGCATGGTCAACCCGATGAACGGCGAGGGCATCGCGTACGCGATGGAGTCCGGCGAGCTCGCCGCGGAGGTCGCGGTGCAGGCGCTGGCCCGGCCGGCCGGCGCCGAGCGGGAGCGCGCTCTCCGGGCCTACCCGGCTGAACTCAGTCTCCGGTTCGGTGGTTACTACCGGATCGGCGGGATATTCGTGAAGCTGATCGGGAACCCGCAGATCATGCGCGCCGCGACGAAGTACGGCATGCCGCATCCGACGCTCATGAAGTTCGTCCTCAAGCTCCTGGCCAACCTCACCGACCCCCGGGACGGCGACGCCATGGATCGCATCATCAACGGTTTGACCAAGGTGGCGCCCTCCGTCTGAAGACGGAATCGGGCACCCCGAGCAAAGGGATACAAAAGCGCAGCAACTAGTGTGAAGCGGCTAACAGTCGTACGGGAGTGAACATGACGATCAACCCTTATGTCCCGATCGTCGGGTTGCTGATCCTCGGCGCCCTCTTCGCGTTGTTCTCGGTGTCCGTCGCGCCGATCGTCGGGCCCAAGCGGTACAACAGGGCGAAACTCGACGCCTACGAGTGCGGTATCGAGCCGGCCCCGCAGCCGATCGGCGGCGGCCGATTCCCGGTGAAGTTCTATCTGACCGCGATGCTCTTCATCATCTTCGACATCGAGACCATCTTCCTGTACCCGTGGGCCGTCTCGTTCGACGCGCTCGGTCTGTTCGGGTTCGTGGAGATGGTCCTCTTCATCGTCACCGTCTTCATCGCCTACGCGTACGTGTGGCGGCGCGGCGGCCTGAACTGGGACTGATAACCATGGGAATCGAAGAGAAGCTGCCCAGCGGGATCCTGCTCACCTCGGTGGAGAAACTCTCCAACTACGCGCGCAAGTCGTCGTTCTGGGGAGCCACCTTCGGCCTGGCGTGCTGTGCCATCGAGATGATGGCCGCCGGCGGGCCGCATTACGACCTGGGCCGCTGGGGGATGGAAGTCTTCCGGGCCTCACCGCGGCAGGCCGACCTGATGATCGTGGCAGGCCGGGTCAGCCAGAAGATGGCCCCGGTGGTCCGCCAGATCTACGACCAGATGCCCGAGCCGCGCTCGGTGATCTCGATGGGCGTCTGCGCCTCGTCCGGTGGCATGTTCAACAACTACGCCATCGTGCAGGGTGTCGACCACATCGTCCCGGTCGACGTCTACCTGCCCGGTTGTCCGCCCCGGCCGGAGATGCTGATCGACGCGATCCTCAAGATGCGCGAGAAGGTGATGGCCCAGCCGCTCGGCCCGAACGGGCGCAAGATGCTGGCCCAGCGTGAGGCCGAGGGTAAGACCCCCGTCGTCGCGCCCGGTGCCATGCCGTCGTCGTACCGCGTCGACAAGGCACGTCGTGCGGAATGGACTCAGGCCGTCAAGGAAGGCCGTGAGGAGCAATTGCGGATCGAGAACTGGATGAAACTCCAGCCGCATTTGCGGGAAGGTGTCAAATGAGCATTTCTTCCGGCACTGAGGGTGGCGTACCGATTACTGCGCCGACCGGAGCCAATCTCGATGCGCCGGCACAGACTCCACCCAGCCCCGACAAGGGGATGTTCGGAGTCAAAGGTACCGGTGACGTTTCCGGCTTCGGTCGTCTGGTCCGCCCGCGACCTGCTGTTTTTGACAGCCCACGGCCGTACGGCGGGTATTTCGACGACGTCTATGACGCGTTGGAGGAAGCTTATCCGGCCTTCTCCGAAGCCATCGAGAAGGTGGTCGTAGATAGGGCGGAGCTCACACTTCACATCAGGCCCGAGAAAATCACCGAGGTCTGTCAGGTAATGCGCGACGACGAGTCGTTGCGGTTCGAGCTCTGTTCGTCGGTGGACGCGGTCGACTACCTCGGCACCGACGAGCGCCGGTTCCACGTGGCGTACCAGCTGACCTCGATGACGTACCGGCGGCGGGTGCGTCTCGAAGTGGCGGTGGCCGACGGGGAGAGCGTTCCGAGCGTCACCGGCGTCTACCCGACGGCGGACTGGCAGGAGCGCGAGGTCTACGACATGTTCGGCGTCGTCTTCGCCGGACATCCGAACCTCACCCGGATCCTGATGCCCGACGACTGGGAAGGGCATCCCCAGCGCAAGGACTACCCACTCGGCGGCGTGCCGGTGGAGTACAAGGGTGCCGAGATTCCGCCGCCCGACCAGCGGAGGGTCTACCAATGACGACATCCGAGTACGCGACCGAGCGCGAGACCACCGAGGGCCGGGTCTTCACCGTCACCGGCGGGGACTGGGACTCGATCTCGGCCGGCGTCGACCCGCTCAGCAACGAGAAGATCGTCGTCAACATGGGCCCGCAGCACCCGTCCACGCACGGTGTGCTCCGGCTGGTCCTGGAGCTCGAGGGCGAGACGGTCACCGCGTGCCGCCCGGTCGTCGGTTACCTGCACACCGGGATCGAGAAGAACCTGGAGTACCGGAACTGGACCCAGGGCGTCACGTTCGTGACCCGGATGGACTACCTCTCCAACATGTCGAACGAGGCGGGTTACTGCCTCGCGGTGGAGAAGCTGCTCGGCATCACCGACCAGATCACCGAGCGGGCCACCACGATCCGGGTCATGTTCATGGAGCTCCAGCGGATCGCCTCGCACCTGGTCTGGCTCGCCACGACCGGCATGGAGCTGGGCGCGATCTCGATGATGCTCTACGGCTTCCGGGAGCGGGAGTACATCCTCGACATCTTCGAGGAGACCTCCGGCCTGCGGATGAACAACGCGTACATCCGTCCGGGCGGCCTCGCGCAGGATCTGCCGGAGTCCGCGGTTCGCAAGATCCGCGACTTCCTCAAGTACCTGCCGAAGCGCCTCAAGGAGTACGAGGCGATGCTCTCCGACCAGGTCATCTGGCAGAGGCGTACGCAGGGTGTCGCGGTTCTCGACGTGACCGGCTGCCTGTCCCTCGGCGTCACCGGCCCGGTGCTGCGCGCCGCCGGCCTGCCGTGGGACCTGCGCAAGACCATGCCGTACTGCGGTTACGAGAACTACGAGTTCGACGTGCCGACGGCGACCACTGCCGACGTCTGGGGCCGTTACCTGGTCCGGGTCGCCGAGATCCGGGAGTCACTGAAGATCGTCGAGCAGGCGCTGGACCGGCTTCGCCCCGGCCCGGTCTGGATCGCGGACAAGAAGATCGCATGGCCGTCGCAGCTCGCGCTCGGCCTGGACGGTCTCGGCAACTCCCTCGAACACGTCGCCAAGATCATGGGTCAGTCGATGGAGTCCCTGATCCACCACTTCAAGCTCGTGACCGAGGGCTTCCGAGTTCCGCCTGGTCAAGTCTATGTCGCGATCGAGCATCCGCGTGGCGAACTCGGCGTACACGCGGTCTCGGACGGTGGCACCCATCCGTACCGGGTGCACTACCGCGAGCCGAGCTTCGTCAACCTCCAGGCCATCCCCGCGATGGCCGAGGGGGCGCTGCTCGCCGACGTGATCGCCGGCGGCGCCTCCCTGGACCCCGTGATGGGTGGGTGTGACCGCTGATGTCCGAACAGACGGTGGAGTTCAGCCCGGCAGCGGCGGCGCTCGCGGAGAAGCTGCTGGAGCCGGCTCTGGAGATCCTCGGCCGGTACCCGGCCGGCCGGGAACGCTCGGCGCTCCTGCCGCTGCTGCACCTGGTGCAGACCCAGGAGGGCCACGTCAGCCCGGCCGGCGTGTCCTTCTGCGCCGAGATCCTCGGGATCAACAAGGCCCAGGTCGGCGCGGTGGCGACGTTCTACACGATGTACAAGCGCCGCCCGACCGGCGAATACCTGGTCAGCGTCTGCACCAACACCCTGTGCAACGTGCTCGGCGGCCAGCAGGTCTACGACGAGCTGGCCGAGCACCTCGGCGTCGGACACGACCAGACCACGGCCGACGGCAAGATCACGCTGGAGCACGCCGAGTGCCTGGCGGCCTGTGACTACGCGCCGGTCGTGACGGTCAACTACGACTTCACGGTCGACGAGGCCACCCCGGAATCGGCGATCCAGCTGGTGGAGAACCTGCGCAACGGCGAGCGCCCGACGCCCGCCCGGGGCGCCCGGATCTGCTCGCTCAAGGAGATGCAGTACCAGCTGGCCGGTTTCGCGGACCCGCGCGAGGGCGCGGTCGGCGACGGCGTGGCCGGCGCGCCCACCCTGCGCGGCGCGCGCCTGGCCCAGGAGCACGGCGTCGCGGTGGCGGGCTTCGACCCGGACACCCCGATCACCACGACCAAGCCGGCCCGCGAGGGCAACGCGCTGCCCCAGCCCCAGCCGGAGCAGCCGAGCCGGATCGCGGCGTTCGCAAAGAAGGCCGCCACGGCCGCCAAGGCAGCGGCCGGAGCGGTCGCTGAGAAAGCGGGCAAGGTCGCCGAGCACCGCCACGCGGGCCGGACCACCGACACCGGCGACGTCAAGGACCCGGAGGTCCGCGCGGCCGAGTCCCGCAACCCCACCGCTGACACCCCGGCGCCCTCCGGCGCCGCCGACGCCGGTGGGCCGCCGCCCAGTTCACCGGCCGAGGCCGCCGGCGCCGCCGAGAACGCGCCTGCCGGCGACGGCAAACCGGCAGGTGACGGCAGCCGCGGCGAGTGGATCGTCAGCCAGCGGACCGCCGCGCAGAAGGAAGCCACGAACGTCCCGCGTGGCACCGAGGAGGAGAAGTGACCCAGCCCCGGCCGGAAGTCCTCCAGAAGCTCACCCCCGTGCTCACCAAGCGCTGGCTCTCGCCGGACGCCTGGCAGATCGGCGTCTACGAGCGGCTGGACGGCTATCTGGCGTTGCGTAAGGCGCTCGACGTCCACCCCGACGACCTGATCCAGCTGGTGAAGGACTCCGGCCTGCGCGGCCGGGGCGGCGCCGGCTTCCCCACCGGACTGAAGTGGGGCTTCATCCCGCAGGGTGACGGCAAGCCGCACTACCTCGTGATCAACGCGGACGAGGGTGAGCCCGGCACCTGCAAGGACCTGCCGCTGATGACCTACGACCCGCACTCGCTGGTGGAGGGCGCGATCATCGCGGCGTACGCCATCCGGGCGAACCGGGCGTTCATCTACATCCGTGGCGAGGCGGTGCACGCCGCGCGGCGGCTGCGCAACGCGGTGAAAGAGGCGTACGCCAAGGGATACCTCGGCAAGAACATCTTGAAGTCCGGGTTCGACCTGGACCTCGTCGTGCACAGCGGGGCGGGGGCGTACATCTGCGGTGAGGAGACGGCGCTGCTGGACTCCCTGGAGGGGTTCCGCGGCCAGCCCCGGCTCCGCCCGCCCTTCCCGGCCATCGCGGGTCTCTACGCCAGCCCGACCGTGGTCAACAACGTCGGGACGATCGCCAGCGTGCCGTACATCGTGCTGGGCGGCGCGGACTGGTGGAAGAGCATGGGCACCGAGAAATCGGCCGGCCCGATGATCTACTCGCTCTCCGGCCGGATCGCCAACCCGGGCCAGTACGAGTGCGGCCTCGGGATCACCCTGCGGGAGCTGATCGAGCTGGCCGGGGGCATGAAACCGGGCCACAACCTGAAGTTCTGGACGCCGGGCGGGTCGTCGACGCCGATCCTGACCGCCGAGCACATCGACACCCCGATGGACTTCGAGGGGGTCGCGGCGGCCGGGTCGATCCTCGGCACCACGGCGATGCAGATCTTCTCGGACCAGGACTGCCCGGTCTACAACACGTGGCGGTGGCTGGAGTTCTACCACCACGAGTCGTGCGGCAAGTGCACACCGTGCCGCGAGGGCAACTACTGGATGGTCCGCACGTACCGCCGGATCCTCTCGGGTCAGGGCACCTACAAGGACCTGGACACCCTCCAGGACACCGCGGACAACATCTTCGGCCGGTCGTTCTGCGGTCTCGGCGACGGCGCCGCGACCCCGGTCGTGTCGACGCTCAAGTGGTTCCGGGACGACTACCTCGGCTACATCGAGGGCCGGACCGCGCCGCGCCTGTCGGAGAAGAGCCTGGTGGGAGCGCACTAATGACTGATGTTGCCAAAAAGGCCGACCTCGTCACGCTCACCGTCGACGGCGTCGAGGTGACCGCCGAGAAGGGCGAGCTGGTCATCCGGGTCGCCGAGCGGATGGGCATCGCGATCCCGCGGTTCTGCGACCACCCGCTGCTCGCGCCGGCCGGCGCCTGCCGGCAGTGCCTCGTCGAGGTGGAGGGCCAGCGCAAGCCGGTCGCCTCCTGCACCCAGACGGTGGCCGAGGGCATGGTGGTGAAGACCCAGCTCAGTTCGCCGGTGGCCGCGAAGGCCCAGGCCGGCGTGATGGAGCTGCTTCTGATCAACCACCCGCTCGACTGCCCGACCTGCGACAAGGGCGGCGAGTGCCCGCTGCAGAACCAGGCGATGAGCAGCGGACGGGCCGACTCCCGGTTCGTCGAGCAGAAGCGTGAGTACGAGAAGCCGATCCACATCTCCAGCCAGGTGCTGCTGGACCGGGAACGCTGCGTGCTCTGCCAGCGCTGCACCCGGTTCTCCGAGGAGATCGCCGGGGACAAGTTCATCGACCTGATGGACCGCTCCTCCGGCGAGCAGATCAACGTCTACCGGGACGACTTCTTCGGCGGCGAGGGCACCGGGGACGGCCAGGCCGGCGACGGCGAGGGGGACGTTCCGTTCAACTCGTACTTCTCCGGGAACACCATCCAGATCTGCCCGGTCGGCGCGCTCACCGGCGAGCAGTACCGGTTCCGGGCCCGTCCGTTCGACCTGGTCAGCTCGCCGACGTCGTGCGAGCACTGTGCGGCCGGCTGCTCGATGCGCGCCGACCACCGGCGTGGCAAGGTGCTGCGGCGGCTGGCCGGCGACGACCCCGCGGTCAACGAGGAGTGGAACTGCGACAAGGGCCGGTGGGGCTTCCGCTACGCCACCGCCACCGACCGGATCACCACGCCGCTGGTGCGCGACGCGGTCTCCGGCCAGCTGCGCGAGGCGTCCTGGAGCGAGGCCCTGCTGGCGGCCGCGGAGGGGCTGGGGGCGGCACGCGAGCGCGGCGTGGGTGTCCTGCCGGGTGGGCGGCTCACGGTCGAGGACGCGTACGCGTACGCGAAATTCGCCCGGATCGTCCTCGGCAGCAACGACATCGATTTCCGGGCACGGCCGATCCGCGCTTCGGGTACGGCACCGACCGCGACCGAGGAGGCCGACTTCCTCGCCTCGTCGGTCGCCGGGATCGCCGACGTGACCTACGAGGACGTGGAGAACGCGTCGTCCGTCCTGATCGTGGGACTGGAACCGGAGGAGGAGTGCCCGATCCTCTTCCTGCGTCTGCGCAAGGGCCACCAGAAGAAGAAACTCCAGGTGACGGCGGTTTCCCCGTACCTCTCAAGGGGTTTTGAAAAGCTCGGCGCGACGCTTGTCGCAGCGGTCCCGGGCGACGAGGCCCGGCTGCTCAACACCGACCCGGCCGTCGCCGGCGCGCTGAGCGCGCCCGGCGCCCTGCTGATCGTCGGCGAGCGGCTGGCGACGGTGCCGGGTGGTCTCGCCGCGGCGGCCGCCCTGGCCGGGCGGACCGGCGCTCGCCTGGCCTGGGTGCCGCGCCGGGCCGGTGACCGGGGCGCGCTGGACACCGGCTGCCTGCCGAACCTGCTGCCCGGCGGCCGTCCGGTCACCGACGCGGCGGCCCGGGCCGAGCTCTCGCTGGCCTGGCGCATCGAGCCGGGCGTGCTGTCCGGCACACCGGGCCGGGACGTCGACCAGATCATCGCGGCGGCCGCCGACGGCACGCTCGGCGCGCTGCTGGTCGGCGGCGTGGACCCGGCCGATCTGGCCGATCCGCGGCTGGCCGAGGAGGCGCTCGACGCCGTGCCGTTCCTGGTGAGCCTGGAACTGCGGCAGAGCGCGGTGACCCGCCGCGCCGACGTGGTGCTGCCGATCGCTCCGGCGGTCGAGAAGGCCGGCACCTACATGGACTGGGAGGGCCGTCTGCGATCGTTCGACGCGGTCCTGCCGGGCACGTCGATGACCGACGGCCGGGTGCTGGAGGCGGTCGCGGCGCTGCTCGACGTCAGCCTGAACACCGGTGACGTGATGACGGTCCGCCGGGAGCTGGGCACTCTGCCGGCCGCGGCGGCCCGCCCGGTCACGCCGGTGACCGAGCCCGCAGAGCTCGCCCGCCCGGGTGAGCGGGAGGCGGTGCTCGCCACCTGGCACCAGCTGATCGACCTCGGCACGCTGCTCGACGGCGACGAGGTTCTGGCCGGCACGGCCCGCCCGCCGGTGGCGCGGATCGGCAAGGACCTGGCCGAGTCGCTCGGCGTGGTCGACGGCGACCTGGTCACGGTCAGCACCGGCCGGGGCGGCGTGACGCTGCCGGCCGCGATCACCGACCTGCCGCCGGGCGTGGTGTGGCTGCCCACCAACTCACCGGGATCGACGGTGCGGCGCAGCCTCGGCGTGACAGCCGGCGCGGTCGTCCGTGTCGAGGCCGGCGTCGGCGGACCGATCCTCGCCGAAGGGGCTGCGCGATGAACGCGATTCTGGCGGCACACGCCGTCGACCCGACACTGGAGACGTTCGAGAACGACGTCTGGTGGATCACGCTGATCAAGCTGTTCGGCTTGTTCGTGCTGCTCCTGCTGCTGACCCTGTTCACGATCAACTATGAGCGCAAGGTCGTGGCCCGGATGGCGGTCCGGCCCGGACCCAACCAGGTCGGGCCGAACGGCTGGCTGCAGAGCCTCACCGACGGCCTAAAGCTGCCGTTCAAGGAGGAGATCATCCCGAAGACCGCCGACAAGGTGGTCTACTTCATCGCTCCGGTGATCTCCGCGACGGTGGCGTTCACCGCGTTCTCGGTGATCCCGTTCGGCGGCGTGGTCAACATGTTCGGCCAGCAGACCGCCCTGCAGCTCACCGACGTGCCGGTCTCGGTGCTGGTGCTGCTCGCCTGCTCCTCGATGGCGGTGTACGGCGTGGTGCTGGCCGGCTGGGCCTCCGGGTCGACGTACCCGCTGCTCGGCGGTCTCCGCTCCAGCGCTCAGATGATCTCGTACGAGGTCGCGATGGGCCTCTCCATCGTGGCGGTGTTCATGACCGCCGGCACGATGAGCACGTCGCAGATCGTCGCGGCGCAGGCCGACGGCACCCCGGTCAACATCTTCGGCTTCGACATCACCGCGCCCGGCTGGTACGCGCTCCAGCTGCTGCCCAGCTTCGTCATCTACATGATCGCGGCGGTCGGTGAGACCAACCGGGCGCCGTTCGACCTGCCCGAGGCAGAGTCGGAGCTGGTCGGTGGCTTCCACACCGAGTACTCGTCGTTCAAGTTCGCGCTCTTCTTCCTCGCCGAGTACATCAACATGATCACCGTCTCGGCGTTCTGCACCACGCTGTTCCTCGGCGGATGGCGGGCGCCCGCTCCGATCACCACGGTCTGGGAGGGCGCCAACTCCGGCTACTTCCCGCTGATCTGGTTCTTCGGCAAGGTGCTGATCCTGCTCTTCGGGTTCATCTGGCTGCGGGCCACGCTGCCCCGGCTGCGCTACGACCAGTTCATGCGGTTCGGCTGGAAGGTCCTCATCCCGGTCAACCTGGTGTGGATCCTCTTCCTGGCGTACTTCAAGGTCGCCCGCAGCGGCCAGCTCTCCGACGAGGTCCGGTGGATCTCCACCGGGGCCATCGCGCTGATCGTGCTGCTCGTCGCCTGGGGCTGGCCGGGGACGAAGAAGCCGAAGCCCGTCTCGATCCAGGAGGAGCTGGCCCAGCGGCCACCGGGCAGCTTCCCGATTCCCCCGATGGATCTCCAGGTGCCGCCGAGCCCGCGCGCCCGCCGATCCGTGGCCGAACGTGCCCCGGCCACCGTCGGCGGCGACCCCGAAACGAAGGAGGTGTGACGTGGCCACACTGACCGGCTCCTTCAAGGGATTCGGTGTGACCTTCGCGCACATGTTCCGCAAGGTGATCACAACCGACTACCCGTTCTCGCCGCCGAAGCCGGCTCCCCGATACCACGGCCGGCACATCCTCAACCGGCACCCCGACGGCCTGGAGAAGTGCATCGGCTGCGAGCTCTGCGCCTGGGCCTGCCCGGCCGACGCGATCTACGTCGAGGGTGGCGACAACACCGACGAGCAGCGCTTCTCGCCCGGTGAGCGGTACGCGAAGATCTACCAGATCAACTACGCCCGGTGCATCTTCTGCGGGCTCTGCATCGAGGCCTGCCCGACCCGGTCGCTCACCATGAGCAACGAGTACGAGCTGGCCCGGGACAGCCGCCAGGATCTGATCTTCACGAAGAAGGAGCTCCTGGCCCCGCTGCTGCCCGGCATGGAGCAGCCGCCGCACCCGATGCGGCTCGGCGAGACCGACAAGGACTACTACCTCGGCGCGCTGACCAACCCGGGCACCTCGGCCGGCGCGGAGCGGGCGCCGTGGGAGGACGCGGGCACGCACGACGCCTCCGACCCGGCGGAACACGCCGACCGCCCGGAGAACGCCGGCACGGTGCGGAAGGAGGCCGTGTGATGGACGCGGTCTCCACCGGCGAACAGGTCGCGTTCTGGATCCTCGGCACCATCTCGGTGGTCGGCGCGCTCGGCATGGTGCTGGCCCGCAACGCGGTGCACTCCGCGTTGTGGCTGGTCGTCACCATGCTCTGCCTGGGCTTCCTCTACGTGGTCAACGCGGCGCCGTTCCTCGGCATGGTCCAGATCATCGTCTACACCGGCGCGATCATGATGCTGTTCCTCTTCGTGCTGATGCTCGTCGGCCGGGACGCGTCGGACTCGCTGATCGAGACGTTGCGCGGGCAGCGGGTCGCGGCGATCGTGCTCGGCATCGGGTTCGCCGCGCTGATCGCCACCGGGCTGGCCCGCTCGCTCGGCGACACCGACGCGGTCGGGCTGGCCGAGGCGAACCAGAACGGCAACGTCCAGGGCCTCGCCGCGCTCCTCTTCACCAACTATGTCTTCGCGTTCGAGGTGACCTCGGCGCTGCTCATCACGGCCGCGGTCGGCGCCATGGTGCTGGCACACGTGGAGCGCGCGAAGGAGGACAAGGTCGACCAGGTGACCCGGATGAAGGAACGGTTCCGGCCGGGCAACTACCCGGGGCCGAGGCCCGGTCCGGGCATCTACGCGAACACCATGTCGGTGGCCGCGCCGGCCCGGCTCCCGGACGGCAACGGCGCCGAGCGCAGCATCTCGCCGATTCTCCCGGTCCGTGAGCTGACCGACTCGGAGGTCGCACCGAAGGGAACCGAGCGGTGACTCCTGATTACTACCTGGTGTTGTCGGTCATCCTCTTCACCATCGGCGCGACAGGCGTGCTGATCAGGCGTAACGCGATCGTCCTGTTCATGTGCATCGAACTGATGCTGAACGCGGCGAACCTCGCGCTGGTCACCTTCAGCCGGATCAACGGCAGCCTGGACGGTCAGATCATCTCGTTCTTCGTGATGGTCGTCGCGGCGGCCGAGGTCGTGGTCGGCCTCGCCATCATCATGTCGATCTTCCGTACGCGGCGCTCGGCGAGCGTTGACGACGCGAACCTCCTCAAGTACTGAAGGGCCTTCACGTGGAACAGACAGTGGAGTTTGCCCCAGCGACGGGGGTGCTGAGCAGCATCTGGCTGCTCGTTGCGATCCCGCTCGCCAGTGCGGCCGTCCTGCTGCTGCTCGGCAGGAGGTCCGACAAGTGGGGGCACTGGCTCGGCGTCCTCTCGGTCGCCGCCTCGTTCGTGCTCGGCCTGGTCTTCTTCGTGAGCCTGTCCGGGCTGGAACCGGAGCGGCGCTCGGCCGAGCTCAATCTCTGGGACTTCATCGTGGTCGGCGGTCTGCAGGTCGACTTCGGCCTGCTCTTCGACCCGCTCTCCGGCGTCTTCGTGCTGCTGATCACGGGCGTCGGATCGCTGATCCACCTGTACGCGGTCGGGTACATGGCGCACGACCCCGGCCGGCGGAAGTTCTTCGCCTACTTCAACCTCTTCGTCTCGGCGATGTTGCTGCTGGTCCTGGGCAACAACTACGTGATGCTCTACTTCGGCTGGGAGGGCGTCGGCCTGGCGTCGTACCTGCTGATCTCCTTCTGGTACACCCGCCCGTCAGCGGCCACGGCCGGTAAGAAGGCGTTCCTGATGAACCGGGTCGGCGACGCCGGCCTGGCGATCGCCATCTTCATGATGTTCGCCTTCCTGGGCACCACGCAGTACGCCGAGGTCTTCAACGGCGCCTCGTCCCTGGCCGCCGGCACGTTGCTGATCATGGGCATCCTGTTGCTGCTCGGCGCGTGCGGCAAGTCCGGCCAGTTCCCGTTGCAGGCCTGGTTGCCGGACGCGATGGAGGGCCCGACCCCGGTCTCGGCGCTGATCCACGCGGCGACCATGGTCACCGCGGGCGTCTACCTGGTCGCCCGGTCCAACCCGATCTTCTCGGCGAACACCACGCTGCAGCTGATCGTGGTGAGCGTCGGCGCGCTGACGCTGCTGATGGGCTGCATCATCGGCGCGGCGAAGGACGACATCAAGCGGATCCTGGCCTGGTCGACGGTGAGCCAGATCGGTTACATGTTCCTCGGCGTGGGGCTCGGCGGCGCGGCGTACGCGCTGGCCATCGTGCACCTGCTCGCACACGGCTTCTTCAAGGCCAACATGTTCCTCGGCGCCGGCTCGGTCATGCACGGGATGCACGACCAGGTCGACATCCGGCGGTTCGGCGCCCTGTCGAAGCACATGAAGATCACCTGGATCACGTTCGCCACCGGCTGGCTCGCGATCATCGGCATCCCGCCGCTCTCCGGCTTCTTCTCCAAGGAGCCGATCATCGCGGCCGCGTTCGAGCGCGAGGTGACCTGGGAGTCCTGGGTGTTCGGGATGGCCGCGCTGATCGGCGCCGGGCTCACCGCGTTCTACATGACCCGGCTCTTCGTGCTGACGTTCCACGGCCCGGCGCGCTGGACCGACGACATCAAGCATCCGCACGAGTCGCCGCCGATCATGACGATTCCGCTGATCCTGCTGGCGATCGGCTCGGTCGCGGCCGGCTGGCTGATGAGCACGAGCGTGCCGGACTGGCTCACGCCGGTCTTCGGCGCGGAACAGGCCGAGGCGCACGGCGTGCTCTCGCACACCGTGATCACCATCCTGTCGCTGGTGGTGACGGTGCTCGGCGCGGGTCTGGGCTGGGCGCTGTTCCGGAACGGGACGGCCACCGAGCCGCAGCCGGCCGGTGCGCTGGTCACCGCGGCGCGCCGCAACCTTTACACCGACGCGTTCAACGAGGCGGTGTTCGAGCGGCCCGGCATCTACCTGACCCGGGCCCTGGTCTTCCTCGACAACAGGGGCATCGATGGCCTGGTGAACGGCCTTGCGGCCGGGATCGGCGGCGGCTCGGCGCGCTTGCGGCGGCTTCAAACCGGTTTTGTACGGTCGTACGCCCTCTCCATGCTCACCGGCGCGATGCTGGTCGTCGGCGCCTTCATCGCGATCCAGCTGGGGTGGTTGGCGTGACGGACTTTCCTTTCCTCAGCGTCCTCACCCTGCTCCCGCTGGTCGGAGCCGTGGTGGTGGCTTTCATTCCCCGGGCGAAGGCCGAGCTGGCCAAGGTGGTGGCCCTCGTCTGGTCGCTGATCGTTCTCGGACTCAGCGTCGTCATGTGGGCGGCCTACACGATCGGCGGCGAGCGGTTCCAGTTCCGCGAGTCCTACGCCTGGATCCCGTCCTGGGACGCCCGCTTCACCTTCGCCGCCGACGGCATCGCGCTCGTCATGCTGATGCTGATCGCCGTCCTGTTCCCGATCGTCATCCTGGCGTCCTGGAACGACGTCGACCAGAGCCGGCGGTCCGCTCCGGCGTACTTCGCGCTCCTGCTCTCCTTCGAGTTCACGATGATCGGGGTGTTCGCCGCGGCGGACGTCTTCCTCTTCTACGTGTTCTTCGAGATCATGCTGATCCCGATGTACTTCATCATCGGCTCGTTCGGCACCGGCCAGAAGCAGTACGCGGCGGTGAAGTTCTTCCTCTACAGCCTGGTCGGCGGCCTCTTCATGCTGGCCTCGGTGATCGGGCTGTGGGTGGTCGCCGGGCACACGTTCGACTTCACGAAGCTGGTCGAGGCGACCGGCTCGGTGGACACCGAGACCGCGCGCTGGCTGTTCCTCGGCTTCTTCGTGGCGTTCGCGATCAAGGCGCCGTTCTTCCCGTTCCACACCTGGCTGCCGGACTCCGGTGGCGCCGCGCCGGCCGGTGCGGCAGCGCTGCTCGTCGGCGTGATGGACAAGGTCGGTACGTTCGGCATCCTGCGCTACTGCCTCTCGCTCTTCCCGGAGGCGTCGCGCTGGTTCGCTCCGGCGGCGATGGCCCTCGCGGTCATCGGCATCATCTACGCGTCGCTGCTCGCGGTCGGCCAGAACGACCTGAAGCGCCTGGTCTCGTACACGTCGATCGCGCACTTCGGTTTCATCGGCATCGGGATCTTCGCGTTCACCACGCAGGCCGGCACCGGCGCGGTGCTCTACATGGTCAACCACGGCCTCGCCACCGGCCTGCTCTTCATCGTGGTCGGGATGTTCGTGGCCCGGCGCGGCTCGGCGCTGGTCAGTGACTTCGGCGGCGCCGGGAAACTGGTGCCGGTGCTGGCCGGCGTGCTGTTCTTCGCCGGCCTCGCCTCGCTGGCGCTGCCCGGCACCGCGCCGTTCGTCAGCGAGTTCCTGGTGCTGATCGGCACATTCAGCACCCACAAGGGGTACGCCGTGGTGGCCACCCTCGGCATCATCCTGGCCGCCGCGTACGTGCTCTGGATGATCCAGCGGACCACGCAGGGCACGCTGAACCCGGCTCTGACCGAGGTTCCGGCGATGTCCAAGGACCTCAGCCTGCGCGAGAAGTTCGTGGTCGCCCCGCTGATCCTGCTCATCGTGGTGCTCGGCTTCTACCCGAAACCGGTCATCGACGTGATCAACCCGGCGGTGCAGGCGACCCTGCAGGACGTCGGCGCCACCGACCCGGCCCCGGTGGTGGCCGCAGATGGAAAGGCAGGCGGCTGAGCCATGGGAGAACTGCAACTTCCCGCCATCGACTACGGCGCTCTCGCGCCGATGCTGATTCTCTTCGGCGCGGCCTGCCTCGGCGTCCTGGTCGAGGTGCTCGTCCCGCGGAAGGCCCGCAACGGGGTGCAGCTCGCGCTGTCCCTGGTCGCGGTGGTGGCGGCGCTCGTGGCCGTGGTGCTGCAGCGGGACACCCGGATCACCACGATCGGCGGCGCGGTCGCGATCGACGGGCCGTCGCTCTTCCTCCAGGGCGCGATCCTGGTGCTCGGGGCGGTGTCGCTGCTGCTGATCGGTGAGCGGTCGATCGAGAAGGGCGGCGCGTTCGTGTCGCAGGCCGCGATCACCGTCGGCTCGGAGAAGGACCTGCGGCAGGCCGGCGGCGCGCCCGGCGCCACCGAGGTCTACCCGCTGACCTCGTTCGCTCTCGGCGGCATGATGCTCTTCGTCGCGGCGAACGACCTGCTCACCATGTTCGTGGCGCTCGAGGTCTTCTCGCTGCCGCTCTACCTGCTCTGCGCGCTGGCCCGCCGCCGGCGTCTGCTCAGCCAGGAGGCGGCGCTGAAGTACTTCCTGCTCGGCTCGTACGCCTCGGCGTTCTTCCTGTTCGGGGTGGCCTTCATCTACGGCTTCGCGGGCGGGATCCGGCTGGAGAACGTGCAGGCAGCGGTCGCGAACCCGCAGCGCAGCCAGGTGCTGCTCTACGCCGGCTTCGGGCTGATCGCGATCGGTCTGCTCTTCAAGGCCGCGCTGGCGCCGTTCCACGTCTGGACGCCGGACGTCTATCAGGGCGCCCCGACGCCTGTCACCGCGTTCATGGCGGCCTGCACCAAGGTCGCCGCGTTCGGCGCGCTGCTGCGCATCCTGTACGTCGCGTTCGCCGGTGTGCAGTGGGACTTCCAGCCGGTCCTCGGCACGATCGCGGTGCTGACCATGTTCGTCGGCGCGATCCTGGCCGTCACACAGACCGACCTGAAGCGGCTGCTCGCGTACTCGTCGATCGCGAACGCCGGTTACCTGATGGTCGGCGTCCTCGCGATGAACGAGGAGGGTCTCGCCAGCACGATGTTCTACCTGGTCGCCTACGGGTTCTCGGTGCTCGCGGCGTTCGCGATCATCAGCCTGGTGCGGGACGCCGACGGCGAGGCCACCCACCTGTCCCGGTGGGCCGGCATCGGCCGGAAGAGCCCGCTGCTCGCCGCCACCTTCACGTTCGTCCTGCTCGCCTTCGCCGGCATTCCGATGACCAGTGGCTTCATGAGCAAGTTCGCGGTCTTCGGTGCGGCGATCGAGGGCGGGCAGACCTGGCTGGTGATCTTCGGTGTCATCTCCAGCATGCTGCTGGCGTTCCCGTACCTGCGGGTCGTCGTGCTGATGTGGCTCTCCGAGCCGGGTGAGACGACGCCTGCGGTGTCCATCCCCGGTTTCCTCACCGCCACTGCGCTGGGGCTCGGCGTGATCGCCACGGTGGCGCTGGGCGTGGCCCCGGACCCGCTGCTGGAGTTGACCGAGCAGGCGGGCCAGTTCGTTCGCTGACCGTCCTAGACCATCAGACCGCCGCTGCTCGGCTGACCGGCCCCGGCAACACGCCGGGGCCGGTTTCGCTGACGGCATCTAATTTGGATGACCGCGGTGTCCGAGTCGGCTTCCCCGCCGACGCCGACTGGACCTCGCTGACCGATTTTCACTACATGTGGCTGATCATCACGAACACCGCGACCGAGGTGCGGGCTTCGGGCGTACCCGAGGTGTCGGATTTTGGATCTTGTCCCTTGCCACCCTGGGACAGAATCCGTCGGGCCCGTATGGCATCGTGAGATGCGTGGTGAGCACCGGTGATCTGACGCTGTCGTCGCTGGGCCTCGACGTCGATCCCGCGATGGACGCGTCGGTGTCAGCGACGCTGGCCGCCGTGGAGGAAGCGCTGCGAGGCCATGTGGCCAGCGCCGACCCGCTGGTGGCCGAGGCCGCGCGCCATCTCGCCGACGCCGGGGGCAAACGGTTCCGGCCGCTGCTGGTGGCGCTCGGGGCGCAGTTCGGTGATCCGACGTCACCGCAGGTCGTCGACGCGGCGAACGTGGTGGAGCTGACCCACCTCGCGACGCTCTACCACGACGACGTGATGGACGAGGCGACAGTGCGCCGGGGGGCGCCGAGCGCCAACGCGCGCTGGGGCAACTCGGTGGCGATCCTGGTCGGTGACTACCTCTTCGCGCAGGCCGCCGACCTGGCCGCCCAGCTCGGCACCGAGGCGGTGCACCTGCAGGCGCAGACGTTCGCCCGCCTGGTGCACGGCCAGATCGCCGAGACGGTCGGCCCGCGGGGCAGCGACCCCATCGAGCACTACCTGCACGTCATCGCGGAGAAAACGGCCTCGCTGATCGCGACGGCGGCCCGGTTCGGCGGCCTCTTCTCCGGCGCGCGGCCCGAGCACGTGGAGGCCCTCGCGCACTACGGCGAGACCATCGGCATCGCCTTCCAGCTCTCCGACGACCTGCTCGACATCGCGTCCGAGTCGGTGCAGTCCGGCAAGACCCCCGGCACCGACCTGCGTGAGGGCGTGCCGACGCTGCCGGTGCTCTACGCGCTGGCCGGCGACGACACCGACGCGTCGGCGGTGCGGCTGCGCGAGCTGCTCTCGGCCGGTCCGATCACCGACGACGCGCTGCATGCCGAGGCCCTCACGCTGCTGCGCGAGTCGGCGGCGATGAAGCAGGCGCGGGAGACCGTGCGGACCTATGCGGAGGAGGCGCGGGCCCGGCTGGCGCCGCTCCCCGCCGGCGAGGCGAAACGGACGATGGAGGCGCTGTGCGACTTCATCGCCGACCGCACGAGCTGACAGCGGTCATCGACTACCACGCCACCGAAGGCCGCTCCCCGCTCCCGCTCCCCGCTCCCGCTCCTGTTTCCCGCTCCCCGCTCTTCCGCGATCTTGGCGATTTGCTCCATGGGGCGACTGCGATTCGCCTAGATCGTGTGTCGGCGTAGGAGGCGGCTGCCGAGCAGCATCAGCGCGGCGGCGGTGACCATCGCGATCGCGCCCGCCGTCCACATGGCTGGATACCCGGCGGACCCGGCCAGCGCGCCCAGCCCGAGCGGACCCACGCACCCACCTGCGTAAACGCCGGTCTGGGTGATCGAGGTGGCGGCGGCCGGCGCCTGGGGGTGCAGCCGGACCACGGCGAACGTCATCAGTCCCGGCCAGGCCCAGCCGAACCCGAAGCCGAGCACGATTCCGGCGACCATCGCGACCGTTCCCGGTGTGGACAGCAGCACCAGCCCACCCGCGCCGATGGTCAGCAGCATCGCGATCACACCGACCTGCCGGTCCGGCTGCCGGTCGGCCTGCCAGCCGCCGGCGATCCGGGCGGCCGCGCAGATCGCGCCGCCGAGGGTGAGCGCGAGACCGGCCGGTCCGGGACTGACTCCCCGGTCGACCGCGGAGGCGACCACGAACGTGCCGAGAGCGTTCGCGGATCCGGCGGCCAGCGTCGCGGCCAGGCCGATCACCACGAGCGCGCCGGTGGCCTGCCCGGTTTCGGCGCTGCGCCGGCGGTGCCCGGAGTCGCGGGGCACCAGCGGGATGGCGGCCACGGCGGCCAGGCCGGCCAGCGCGAACGCCCAGCGCCAGCCGACGGTCAGGGCCACCGCTGGTACGGCCGCGCCGGCCAGCAGTGTGCTCACCGGGATGGCGGCCTGTTTGATGCCGAACGTGAGTCCCTGGCGCCGGGCCGGCACGTGCCGGGACAGGCTGGTGTTGCTGGCGAGCTGACCCATGGCGTTGGCGGCCGCGCCGAGGGCGAGGATCGCCACGAGCGTCCACAGTGACCGCGCGAGGGTCGCGACGGCGATCAGCGAGACGGCCGCCAGGGCGATGCCGCCGCGGGCGATTCGTGTCGCGCCGTAACGTTCGACGAGCGCGCCGGCCGGTACGGAGGCGAGTGCGCTCGCTCCGAAGTAGGCGGAGACGGCCAATCCGAGGCCCGTCGGCGAGAAATCGAGCTCGTCGCCGACCTGAACGGCAAGGCCTCCCACCAGGAAGACGGGTATCGAAACAGCGATGGTCGTGGTAAGTGCGCCGACCGTAGCCCATCCCGCGTTCCCGCTGGCAGAACCGGTTCCGCCGGAATTGATCTCTGCGGCTCGCACGTGACGCAGACTATGGCAGCTTCCGGCGCTTTGGCTGCGGACAGTCCTAATGATCACACCGGCTGTGCAAATCGATCGTGATCCACATGCTTTTGGCATTCCGTCGACGGATGTTTCTTCATATGGTGTAAGTCCCTGGGCCTCGGAGGTAGCTGTGCGTGACCCCCTAGCGGAGCCGTCAGATCTCATCCGGAGCGTGTCGCGCGCCCTGCGCGTGCTGGAGTCGGTCGGACGAGCGCCGCGTGGACTCACCGTCAAGCAGATCGCCCGGCGATGCGAGCTGACCGTCGCGACGACCTATCACCTGGTGCGAACCCTGGCCTATGAGGGCTACGTGATCCGTCGCGAGGACGGCACGTACATCGTGGGCCTGGAGATAGCCGATCGGTACCGCGAACTGGTCTCCGCGTTTCGTGGCCCGCCCGCGGTGGGCGAGGCGCTGCGCCGAGCCGCCCTGGACACGGGCTACAGCCATTATCTGGGCCGGTTCGTCGGCGGCCGGATCGCCGTGACAGCGTCGGCGGAAGGCGCGCGATCGCCGTTCCTCGACGACATCGCGCCCGGCTTCGACGAGGGCGGCCACGCCACAGCGCTCGGCAAGGCGCTGCTGGCCACGCTCACCCCCGACCAGCGCTCGCGCTATCTGCGGGACTACGGGATGCGCGGCTTCACCCCGGCGACGCTGACCACGCCGGAGGCGCTGGAAGCCGACCTGGCTGCCGGTGAGCGGCGTGGCATGCAGATCGAAATGGGACAGTTCCGGCAAGGGCTGGCCTCGGCCGCCGTGGTCGTCGTCGCCGACCGGGACATGGAACGACGCCTGGTGCTGGCCTGCTCGATGCCGGCCGCCGAGATGCTGACCTCGGCTCGAGTGGTCCGGGCCAAGCTGACCGCGGCCGCCCGCAACGTCGCCGAAGCTCTCTCCGGAGGCGAGTCCGCAACCGCCTGAACGAGTGGTGGCTCTCCGCGTTCGGGTCGCCACGGCCTGACGAGGGGCGCTAAGCAATCGTTGAACCTTCGCGTCAGATGCCGCGTACCACAGACCGGGAGCGACGAGCCGGTTGGAGGCGGTACGCATGCGGTGCGAGGACGGGCATGACGACGCCGCCTACGTGCTCGGCGCGTTGTCGCCGGGGGAGCGGGCGGCCTACGAGAGTCATCTGGCGAGCTGCTCGTTCTGCCGGGAGGCGGTCGCCGACCTGGCCCGCGTACCGGACATGCTCGATCGTCTCGACGCCGAGGAATTCGCCAAGCTGCTCGATCCGACGCTCGGCGAGCAGCCCGGGTACTTCCCGGCCGGCGGGCGCACGGCACTCGGCGAACGCCATCGGCCACCGCGGCGATCGCGGCTGCGCAACTTCTCGATCCGGGTGCTCAGCACCGCTGCAGCGGCGGTCCTGGTGCTGCTGATCGGCGGTGGCGTGGTGACCTGGGGACTGAATCAGGACGCTCCCGCGGCGCCGCCGCCCGGACCCGCCGTCGCGATGAGAGCCGTCGACGACGTCTCGCCGATCACGGCCACGGTCCGGCTCACCAGCACGGCCGGTGGCACGAAGGTGGAGATGCTCTGCTCGTACAGCAGGGCGGCGGATCGGGCCTACACGTTCCGGCTCATCGCGTACGGGCCGGACGAGCAGAAGGAACAACTGGGCTCGTGGCTGGCACAGCCCGGCACGGAGTTCCGGATGCCCGGCGCGACCCACTTCGGCGAGGGCAGCCTGTCCCGGCTCGAGATCGTGCGATTCGACGGGAAGGCGATGCTCACGTACGAACCTCCCGGGTTCGACTGAGGCTCCCCGCGCTGATTCAGCGTGCGGGCAGGGCGGCGGCGGCCGGCCCAGCGGCGGTGGCGGCCGCCGCTTCGGCCGCCGCCCGCTCTCGTGCCGCCGCACGGGTGTGCCGGACAGCGTCCACCGTGAAGATCATCAGCGCGATCCAGACCAGGCCGAAACCGGCGAGCCGGGCGGCCGGCATCGGCTCGTGGTAGATCAGCACACCGCAGCCGAGCTGCAGGATCGGCGCCACGTACTGCAGGATGCCGAGGCCGACGAGCGGCACCCGGTTCGCCGCGCCGGCGAAGAGCAGCAGCGGGATCGCGGTGGCCGCGCCGGAGACCAGCATGAGAACGGTGTGCCTCACCGACACGTGCCCGAACTGCGCCTCGCCGGTGAGGTTCAGCCAGGTCAGGAACGCGAACGCGGGCAGCGCCAGGACACCCGACTCGACGAACAGGCCCTCCGCCGGAGGCAGCGACATCCGCTTCTTGATCAACCCGTAGCAGCCGAACGAGGCGGCCAGGGTCAGTGCCACGTACGGTAGGTGTCCGTAGTCGACCGTGAGAATCGCGACCGCCAGCGTGCCGACCCCGACCGCCACCCACTGCCAGGCCCGGACCCGCTCGCGCAGCACTGTGACGCCGAGCAGGACGGAGACCAGCGGGGTGATGAAGTAGCCCAGCGCGGTCTCCACCACCCGGGACGAGTTCACCGCAGCGATGTAGGTGCCCCAGTTGATGCCGATCAGCACCGCGGCCAGGGCGATCCCGCCGATCAGCCGTGGGGTGCGCAGGAGCCGGCCGAGGAAGCGCCAGTTGCGCGCCACGGCGAGCAGCAGCGCCACGAAGAGCACCGACCAGACGATCCGGTGCGCGAGGATCTCCAGTGGCGGCGAGGGCTGCAACAGCTTGAAATAGATGGGGAAGAAACCCCAGAGCGTGTACGCCGTGAGGCCGTACAGATATCCGCGCCGCTCATCGCTCATGACCCCACCGTAAGGGCCGGGAAGGGGAGCGGTCCTTGCGGTTGTGATGCCGGACACAAAGCCAATCCGCAAGGGCTGGCCTGTTCGGGAGGACGCGGCGGCCGGCGCCCTCCCGGGATGCCTCAGTCGTCGCCGTCCGGGACCAGCATGTTGAGCACCCAGCTCACGACGCCCACCAGCAGCGCGCCGAGGAGCGCGGCCGGCCAGAAGCCGTCGACGTGGAAGCCGAGGCCGACCTCGCCCGCGATCCAGCTGGTGAGCATGAAGAGCAGGCCGTTCACGACGAGCGCGATCAGGCCGAGCGTGAGAACGTAGAGACCGCAACCGAGGACCTTGATGATCGGCCGCAGAATCGCGTTGACCACACCGAAGATCACCGCGACGGCGATCAGCGTGCCGGCCTTGCCGGCCGCGGTGTCGGAGGTCAGATCGATTCCGTCGATCACCAGGGTCGCGATCCACAGCGAGACGGCCGTGATCAACAGCCTGATGAGGATGCCCATGGCAGGGGATCGTGCCACGCGCGGGCCAGGCGGGGGAGCGACACCCCGCGATCTTCATCCCGCTGCGCCGGTCGAATCGGGTCAGAGGGGAATCTGCCGCATATTTCGCTGGGTCTCGATGGACCGGATCGGCTGCCCGATCAGGACTTTCTCCACCGAGGTCGGTGTCAGCGCTGCCCATCGGACCGCCTGCTGAGTGACGACCGCGAGCATGCCCGGCCGCATCCGGGACAGCAGGCCGGCGGTCTCGCCGAGCGCGAGAGCCGGACCGAGCACGGCCGCCTCCTCCGGGGTGAGCGGCTGCAGGAGAAGAAGGTCGGCGGAAGCGGCGAGATCGACATCGGGGTGGCCGAGAACGGTCATCGTGGTCGTCCAGGGCTGAAGCGGGCCGAACTCCGGGCTGGACCCGGCAGCCGTGCCCGTCCGGTCGTGACCGGGGTCGCCGGCCTCGTGCCGGGCGGTGGATGGCTCGGCCGGCCCGTCGTCCTTCACGAGCAGGACCGGGGTCAGCTGCGATCCGGCCGGGACGGCGTCGAGGCCCGGTGGGTGCAGCGTCAGGGATTCGTCGCCGGTAAGGCCACGCACCAGTGGCGCCCACGCGGCCGGACGAGCGGTGCTGACCAGGACGCGGGCCCCGACCGCGAGCGCGCGGAAGACGATCAGCTGAGCGCACCGGCCGGTGCCGACCAGGACCAGGTGAGTGGGCTCGGGGCGGAACGGCCGGATCAGCACCGGGCGCCCCTGCCGGTTGCGGCCCAGCATCAGGCCGTGTGAGAGCCGCGGCAGGACCGGGTCGTTCTGCTCGGGCGGGAGCGCCCTCGCGGCTCCGGGCCGGAGCGCCGGGGGACACGGTGCCAGGGGCAGGGTGGCGGTCAGCGCGGGCAGGTGGTCCCCGTCGTAGCGATGGGCTGTCATCCGCTCACTCGCCAGCAGGCGCCGGAGGGAGCGGGCCGTGGTCTCCAGGGCCGGCATGCCGGGAGCGGTGATCCGGATCAGAAGTGTCGCGGCCGGTCCCGGCTCCACCGTGAGAGCCAGCGTGGTCGCGGTGGCCGGCAGATGCAGCAGCCGTGCGAGCAGGCGTGCGGAGAGACCGGCGCCCGGCTCGGGATCACAGCGGAACACCGCCTGGGTCAGGCCGCCGGCCGTCAGTCCGGCCCATGTCTCCCGGAGGACCGCCGCGGGCCCCACTCCGGCGAGGTCGGCGATCACCCGTACCGTCGCTGTCTCGTCCAGCGGCCCGGTGGCCGACGCGCCCAGCTTGCGCAGCATCGTGCGGGTCGCGGCCGTCACGGCGTGACGCAGCTCGTCGTCGGACTCGGCGCCCTGCCGCGGCACCCGGATCGCCAGGATCGCGCGGTGCTGTGCCAGCGGACCGTCCCGGCCGAGCGCCCGATAGGAGACGGCGGCCGGACCCGCGCGTGCGACAGGGGCCGGTGCGCCGGTCAGCACGAGTTGCAGGCGTACCGGTGGGCTGGTCTCCAGGGTCGCCAGCCGGGGCAGCGTGCCGAGCTCGACCAGCATGGTCAGCCCGAGATCGTCGGCGAGGATCGCGGCCGGTCGCCCGGACAGGCTCACCCTGATCAGCCGGGTGTCGGGGGCGGCGAGCGCGAGGATCGCGGCCGGGGCGCCGAGCCGGACGGTGCGGCCGCGGGTGGCGAAGCGGGCCAGCAGAGCGAGCCACTGGAAAGCCCAGCGCTCGCGGATGCGTACCCACGTCATCGCGAGCAAGCCGGCGGCGCCTGCCGTAGCGAGAGCCACACCGAGATCGCCGTTCACGACACCGAGCAGGATCAGAACGGCGGCGGCTTGGGTGGACACCAGCTGATGGAGATGGACGCGATATGGCCGCCCACTCCCGACGGACAACGACACGGTCATGCTCACACCTCCCGCCGCCGTGGCCTCATGGTAGGTCGGCCGCGAGGTCCGGCCGAGGTTGTCCACAGGCGGTTGGCCCGGTTGTCCACAGGCCGCGAATCGTGCCGCCGGGCGAGCTGAGAACACGGATAACGTCAGCCCTGAAATTCCATGCCTAGTGATCTGTGTCGATGGCATGCGACAGTCCACATGAGATGCGGAGTGAGGGGCGGGTGGCATCCGGAATGACCGATACGCAGGCCGAAATGGCGGTGATGGCGCGGACCGCCGCGAGGTTCGACCAGGTGAACGACGGGCTGCAAAGCACGTTGCGCAGCCTGATGTCCGAGTTGTCGGTGCTGCACGGCACCTGGCGCGGACTGGGCGCCGATGCGTTCGAGCAGGTGAAAGCGGAATACGCGGCGGATCTGCGCCGGCTCGGCGGGGCGCTCGCCGAGACCGCCGACGCGATCCGCACCACCGGCGCCGGATATCAGTCGGCCGACGCCGGCGCGGCCGCCCGGGTGACCCGGACCGGCGGCACGATCGTCCTGCCGCTGTAGGGGGACGACGATGAACGACGGGCTTCTCCGAGTCAGCTTCGGCGCGCTGCGACAGGCCAGCGCCGACATCGACCGGGCGCTTGCCGCGCTGCGCGATCAGCTCGATCAGCTCGAGCGCGACGCCGTCCCGCTCGTGTCGACCTGGTCCGGCGCGGCGCGCGACGCCTATGAGCAACGTCAGAACACGTGGCGGGCGGCGTCCGAGGATCTGCAGGGCATCCTGCGGCAGATCAAGGCGGCCCTCGATGAGTCGGTGATCGATTACGCCGAGACCGAACGGGTGGCGACGCAGCGGTTCCAGTAAGTCCCCCGAACGCGTAATGGACCCAGCCACTTGCGGAACTACCATCGGTGGTTGGATGATCGCGCCCGGCGATCAATTGAGGCTCGCGAGGTCCGCCGGATCTCGTGCCGGGAACGCCGCGAAAGCGACTCAGCAGTCAGCACACCGCCGCCCATTGTGATTGCGGCCTGACCTTGTAGGTTATACGCGTTGAGTTGGCTCGTTCGCAGCGTGGGGAGAGGTGGACGTGTCCGAGTGGGAACCGGCTACGGACGCCGAGATCGCGATGCGCGATGCGTTGCGCACCGACGACCAGGAGTCCTACTTCCGCATTCTCGCCGGTGTCGACCTTCTGTTACCAGTCTCGGCGGACGCGCTCGCGGGTCTGGCGCCACTGGGCTGGGGGACGTGGAGCACCGGCGGGCGTACGCACGTGCTCGCCTTCACCTCGCAGGCCGCGCTGAAGTCGTGCCTCGCTGACTACACGGGTTCCGCGCGCCGCGTGCCGTACGCGGAGCTCGCCAACACCTGGCCCAACCTGGAGTGGTGGCTCGCCGTCAACCCGGGTCTGCCGATCGAGGGATACCTGCCGGCCTGGTTCGTGGCCCAGCTCGCTCGTGGCGACCTCCGGCTGCCGACCCGCGGCCCGGGCCGGGAAGCCCAGGCCAGCACGTCCAAGATCCAGGAGATCGGGGCCGCCGCGCTGGCCGCGAGCCGGGGATCCGAGGCGGGCGGACCAACCTACGACCCGGCGCAGGGCCGGCCGCAGACTCCGGCGGCCGTTTCCACGCCGCCGGGCGGGCCGGGTGCTTCGACTTTGCCGCAGGCTGCGCCGGGTGCTCCCGCAGTGCCGCCGGTCGCGCCTGCGGTGGCTCCGATTCCGCCGGTGGGCGCGCCTCCCACCGGGCCTGGTGGGCTGCCGGTGCGGGCACCCGGACAGACTCAGGGACCGGGTGGGCTGCCGAAGCGGACGCCGGGCACGGCTGCACCCGGCGGAACCCCCGCGGGTTATCAGCCTCCGGGTGCGCCTGCCGGCTATCAGCCTCCGGGTACGCCCGGTGGCGCTCCCGCCGGCTATCAGCCTCCCGGTGTGCCTGGCGGGACTCCGGCCGGCTACCAGCCTTCCGCTGTTCCGGCGCCTTCCGCCTATCGGGTTCCGGCGGTGCCTCCGGCGGCTGCGCCCCCTGCTGCCCTTCCGCCTGCTGCTCTTCCGCCTGCTGCTCTTCCGCCGGCTGCGGCCGCGCCGGGCGCCGGCCTTCCGTCGGGTGCTGCCGCGTCGTCCCCCGCCGCGCCGGCCGCTCCGCCCGTTTCCTCCGCTCCGCCCGTTTCCTCCGCTCCGCCCGTTCGGCCTGTCATCGGTGGCCCCACTCCGGGCGCCGGGCTGGCTACGCCGGGCTGGGACAAGCCGTCCCTGCCGTTCAACGTGCACGAGGACCCGCGTGGGCCGCTGCCGGACCCCGGCGCACCGCTGCCGGTCCGCAAGCCGATGGCGAACACCCCGCCGGTACCCGAGCACGTCGCGCCCTATGACCCGGCCGAGACGCCGTTCGCGCCGAACTGGTCCGGCCAGCGCGCCGCCGGTGCGCCGGTTTCCGCAGCTCCGGCTCCGGGCGTGCCAACTTCGGGCGTGCCGGCTCCGGGCGTGCCAACTTCGGGCGTGCCGGCTTCGGGTGCTCCGGCCTCGGCGGTTCCGGCTTCCGGTGCTCCTTCCCCGGGCGTTCCGGCTTCGAGCGTGCCCTCCCCGGGTGCGCCGGCTTCGTCGCAGCCTGTCTCCAACGCTCCGGCGTCGGGTGCTCCAGGGTCCGCTCTGCCCCGCCGTCAACCCGGACAATCCGCAGGATCCGGGCAGGGTGGCAGTGCCGCCGCGTTCTCCAGCTTCCCGGGCTTCGCCTCCGCCTCGGCTGCCCCGGCTTCCGCCGTTCCGGCGTCGGCGCCTCCGGCTCCCGCGACGTCATTCCCGCAGGGTCCCGCGTCTCCGCTGGCCGCCGCGGCCCAGGCAGCCGCCTCGGGGCAGCCCGGCCCCGGATCTGCCGGACAGCCCGGCGTCGGTCCCGGTCAGCCCGGCCTTTCCGGTCCGGCCGGTTCTGCTGGGTCGGATGCGCCTGGCAGCCCGCTGCCGCGTCGGCAGGTCACTCCGCCTTCGGAGCGGCCCACGTCGATGGCGGCTGCCGCGCAGGCGCTCGGTGCCGCTCGGCAGCCGGCGGCGGAGCAGGCACAGCCCGGCGCCGACCGCTTCGGCCCGTCCGGACCGCCGCCCTCGATCCAAGGTCCCGCCCAACCGCATCAGGGCACCCCTCACGCGGCCGGCCCGGCTCTCGCTCCGCCGGTGATTCCCGGTGCGCCCGCGGCCCCCGGTTCGGGTTACGGCCAGGGTGTTCCCGGCAGCGCGAGCCCGGTGTCAGCACCGGCCGCCTACACCGGCCAGCAGAGCCCGCAGGCGCCCGCGCCAGCCCCGGCTTCCTACGCGGCACCGTCGGCATCCTCCACGCCCGCTGCGTATGCCGCGCCGTCGGCACCCCCGGCTCCGGCCGCGTATGCCGGGCCTTCGGTGCCCGCTGCCTACGCCGCCCCGGCGGCCCCGGCTCCCTACACCGCGCCGCCTGCGCCGCAGATTCCCGGGATGCCGCCCCAGGGCAGCCCCGCCTCGGCCTATGCCGCGCCCGGCCTCGCCAGGACGCCCGGCCTCGCCAGCGCGCCCGGCCTCGCCAGCGCGCCCGGCCTCGCCAGCGCGCCGGGCCTTGCCAACGCGTACACGACTCAGGTCATCCCGGTCACGCCGGCGAGTTACCCCAACCCGGCCACTTCCGGGCTTGGCGTGGCCGGCTCGGCGACCGGTGGGCAGGCGCCGCCGGAGACCGGCGACGCGGTCGAGTTCGTGCCCGCCAACGATGTGGAGCGCGACCTTCAGGATGCCGCCGACGCGGGTAACACCGACGTCTTCCTCTCCACGCTGCTGCTGGCGAACGTGCTGGTGCCGGTCGCGAGTCACTCCCGGCCGGGAAGTTCGCCGGGCGAGTCGGGCTTCGCGTTCCTGCCCGAGGACGTCGACGGGGAGAAGTTCCTGATCGTCTTCACCAGCAAGGACCGACTTTCCGACCATTTCGGGGAGCCGACCCGTACTGTCGGTGTCCGGTTCTACGAGCTGATCCGCAACTGGCCCGACCCGGCCTGGTCGTTCGCGGTGAACCCGGGCACGCCGGTCGGCGCGAAGTACCCGGGCGCCCAGATCATCGCGCTCGCGAACTGGGCCACGGAGGCGGGACTGGGCGCGGAACCGGCCGAGGGCCCGGTCGCCGACGACGCGGTCAGCCCGGTGCCGGCGCCGGAACCGGCGAGCGACGAGGCTCAGTCCGCGACGGTCATGCAGAAGACGATCGCCGCCGAGCAGGTCGACTACTACCTGGATCGCGGTTACGACCGGGTGGCCGGGTTCGTCCACCGCGCCTCCGAGGTCGAGCACCTGCGGACCCCGGCGGAGCTGTTCGGGGCGCTCGGGCTCTACTACGACGCGTCACCGTTCCAGCCGGACGCCAAGGAGGCGTTCGTGCTGCGCTGGCCGGCGTACCGGCCGAGCCTGTACCGGATCCCCTACGGCGGGCAGAACGAGCAGGCGTTGCGGGCCATGGATGGCTGGGTGATCGAGCGTCCGCCGTTCCGCGGCAACGGGTTCGCGCCCGGTGAGGGCCGGGACGTGATCGCCGAGTTCAAGGTGGACAGTGTCCGGCTGCCGCACGGCGCGCAGCTGTGGCGGATCGACGCGGACGGCAACGAGCGGATGCTGGCGATCTTCGACGCGGACGCACCGCTGTGGCGCCGGGTGGGTGAGCAGTGATGCGTGACGGTTACGTGGTGACCTGGCAGGGCCGGGAGTACGACGCGGCACCCGACGGGGACAAGGTGCGCATCTACGCCACCGACCCGCAGGAGGGCTTCGAGGAGATCAAGCCGGGGCGGTACCTCCGGGTGCTGGAACCGGACGAGTACGACGAGATCTCCTATGTCCGGACGCTCTGCACCTGGCGCGGTGAGCCGTTCATCGTGCTCGCCGAGGCGGACAGCTGGCTGCGCCTGGAGTACACGGGCGGCCGCGCCCCGGTGGCCCGCAGGCTGGGCCTGGAAGAGTTCGACTACGGCGTCTACCAGGGCTGGGCCCCGGCCCACGAGGTCCGCGACCGCTACGAACACAGAGTCTGATTGCTCCGCTTCGCTCGCGCGCAAAACACTGTGCTTGCTGGCTCCGCTTCGCTCGCGCGCAAAACACTGTGCTTGCTGGCTCCGCTTCGCTCGCGCGCAAAACACTGTGCTTGCTGGCTCCGCTTCGCTCCGCGGCAAAACGCCTTAGACCCGGTGAGGAGGCAGGCGATTTCCCGCCACCCGCACACCCCGCGGGCGTCGAGAAATCACTTGCCTCCTCACCGGCGGCGTTTTGCGGGGTGTTCTGTGGCTACGCCCTTACCGGAAGGGAAACGCGTGTGGCCGGTGGCTGGTGCCAGCGGGCTTGGCTAGTCAGCTCGGCGTTTTGAGCCATCTGAGGATTTCGCCCGTGACCACGTCTGGGGCCTCTCGGTGCAGGAAGTGGCCGGTTTCTGGGATGAGGCGCCACTCGTATGGCGCTGTCACGTACCGCCCGGAGCCCTGGGCCGTGCGTGGCAGCACCGCGGTGTCCAGCGCGCCGTGCAGCTGCAGGGTCGGCACGTTCGACGGGCGCTGCATCAGCTTGACGAACCGGTATCCCTGCAGGCGCAGCGAACTGCGCGCGACCCAGCGATAGGCCTCCAGCGCGCAGAACGCGGCCTGCGGGATCTGCATGGCCTGGCGGCACCGGTACGCGTACTCGCCGAACTCGGGAGTGACAGCGAACCGCGGGCTGCTCCACTTGGACATCAGCTCGCCGACCAGGGCCGCGTCGTCCCGGGTCAGCACGTGTTCGAAGCGCGGCACCTGGAAGCGCAGGACGGCCGTGGACGCCGCCATCTGGCCCCGCGGGTCGGCGAACACGGCCGCCCGCAGCCGGAGGGGATGGGCGGCGCCGAGCACGACGAGGCGGTTGACCAGTTTCGGATGGAACGACGCGGCGGCCCAGCCGATCATGCCGCCGGCTCCGGCGCCGACCACGGTGGCGGAGCGCTCACCGAGGGCCCGGATCAGGCCGGTGATGTCGGCGGCGAGCGTGTACCCGTCGTACCCCCGAGGGGGTTTGTCGCTCGCGCCGTAACCGCGCAGATCGATCGCGGCCGCGCGGAAGCCCGCGTCGGCGACCCGGGTCATGATGTCGTGCCAGGCCCACCAGAACTCCGGGAAGCCGTGCAGGAAGAGCACGAGCGGGCCGGTGCCGACCTCGGCGACGTGGAAACGGCTGCCGTTGGCGCCGACGAAGCGATGGCTCCACGGCCCCTCCGCCAGTACGAACGACTCGTCCATGTGGTCAGACTATGCGTCGCTGTCACGAACCCCGGCGGTGACTCACGTGATCGGCTCGGCGGCGGTCATCGCCATCAGGTTGCCCGGCCCGCAGTAGATGCGGACCATCGTGGTCTCCAGCTGCACCTTCACCCGTTCGCTCTGGTTCAGTGCCAGTCCTGCGGTGCTGTAGAGCGCGTACCGCGTACCGTCGTCGGCGGTGAAGCCGTAGCACGGGCCCGTACCCCCGCGGGTGATGATGCCGCTCACCCAGCCGGTCGCCGGGGGCTTGTCGCTCGGCTCGCGGGGAATCTCCGAAAGGTCCGCACTGGGGACCGGGGAAGACGCGGCCGGGGAAGCCGCGGCTGGAGAAGGCGTATTGGGGGAAGGCGCGGCCGGCCCGCTCGCGCAGCCGGCGACGAATGCGCCGGCCGTCACGGCGATGCCGATCCCGAGAGTGGCGTGCATGCGCATGTCGAGTTCCTCCCACTGAAGTCCGTACCGGGTGGGACGGATCCCGGCGGGGAGCGGTTCCCGGGGAGCGACTCCCCGGGAACCGCCCGCTGTCACTTCGGCGTTACGGTACCCACCTCCAACCGCTGGTTGGCGGTGGACGCCATCGGCTGTTTCACCTCGACGATGACGTTGTACTCGCCCGCCATCGGGACGTTCGTGGCGGCCTCGTAGACGCCCGGCTTGCCGGAGATCTCCGCCATCACGATCGGTCCCTGCTTGTGCGCCATCGGCATGGCCACCATGTCGGTGTACGCCACCACCTGTCCCTTGGTGATCGGGTCGTAGCTTCCGGGCGCGCTCACCCTCGCCTCGATCCGCAGTTGCAGGTCACCCAGGTGCTCAGCGGTGATCGAGATGGCGGCCTGCGTGCCCGGCTCGGTGCCGGTCGTGGTGCCGGCCTTGGTCCCGGCCTTGGTGTCGGCCGCCGCGGACTCGGCAGCCGGCGCCTCGGCCCGTGGCCGGGTGAGCAGGAAGCCGGTCACGCCGATGAGCAGCGCGGCGGTCATCCCGATGCAGATGCCGAGGAGCATGCCCTGCCGGAACGGACGCGGTCGCGGCCCGCGGGGCTTGCCCTTCTTCCGGGCGGGCTGGCGGCCGTGCAGCATCTCGTCGGAGAGCCGCCATTTTTCCTTGACCGCGCTCATGACGGCACCGGCTTGTCCGGCAGCGCGATCAGGCCACTCCGCTGGGTGGCGTGCACCCGGAAGATCCCCCATTGGCCGCTGTTGAGATGCCGCTGGAGGGTGCTCGACCGGTAGAGGTAGTCGCCGGCCGCTGCCCTTCGCCCACCGGCGCCGCCGGTGACTGCCGGGTCAAGGACGATTTGGTACGACACCCCGGGGTTGAACTGGCCCTGGTTGGCCGCCAGCTGCGACTGGGCGTCGTTCGGCGCCCGCCGCCACAGATGGTCGTGCAACGCGAAGCTTGTCGACCGCGCGTCACCGACGGCCTGCCCGACGTGGAACACCGTCTTGTCCCCGCCGTACGCCTGGAACGTCGGTGTCGACGGATCCCCGTGCACGTACGAACTGAAGATGTTGGTGATGTTCTGGTCGTTCGCGTATCGGTGGGACCAGGGTTCGTTGGTGTAGTTGACGGAGAAGTCGCCCTGGTCCTCGGCGTCGTCGGCCTCGTTGCCGGGCGTCAGGGACAGGTCGAGGTTGTCCGGCACCGGCTGGTCGTCGGCCGGGTTGCCGTTGGTGTCCTTGCGGAACAGCGCCAGGTCGCTGTTCATCAGGACGATGTTCTCCCGGAAGTCCGGGACCGACGGGTTGGCGATCACCGCGCTGGTCCCGCTGGACAGCGGGGCGCCGGTGGCCGGGTCGAGGTACGTGGACCCGGTCGGCTCGATGATCAGCGCACCGTAGAGCCCGTGTGTGGCGTGGTGCATCGGGTCGGCCATGTCCCGGAGCATCGCCATCCCCGGGGGCGTGTTCAGGAGCCACCGGTAAAGCTTCTGCTCACCCGGTCCGACCGTCCGGTCGTACCCGTTCATGGTTCCGACGTTGACTCCGGACGAGAAGCTGTAGTGCGTGGTCAGCTGCGGCCGGATGGACACCCGGTTGCTCACCTTGAGCGGCTGGAAGCCCGGGACGTTCACCTCGTTCTTCGGTGGCTGGTCGAGGCAGTCCGGATAGCTGAGATGGCTGTTCCGGTAGCCCAGCTGCCCGGGTTCGACCCCCTCGAAGCAGTTCGGCTTCATCTTGGCCGGGTCGAGTTTGTTCTTCAGCGTGACCTCGACACAGTCGCCCTGGTTGGCGCGGATCACGAGTGGCTCGTTCTTGACCGTGTTGTTCAGCCAGTCGGACTCCAGGGCGTACTGCAGGCCGTTGGGGTCGTGGTCCCCGGCCTTGTTGTAGGTGATGTCCCGGTTGATCGCCACGATGCTGAACGATTTGACCGGCGCGCCACCGCAGGGCTGGCCCGGCGGCTGGGTGATCGGCTTGGGTGGGATCGTCGGCTGTTCGTTGATGCAGTTCAGCGCGTTGGCCGTGTTGTCAGGCAGCGGATAGAGGGCGATCTGCGGCGGCGGTGGCGGGTCGTCCGGTCCCGGTGAGATCGCGGCGCCGTAGGTCTGACATCGGAAGATCCGCAGATGTCCCCATGCGCCGAGGAACATGTCGTCGGCGCCGCCGAGGTAGTACAGCTCGTCCCGGTCGATCGGATAGAAGTGGTACCCCTCGGACTGCGATTTCACCTGCATCTCGAAGTATTCGAGGATCCCGATGTGCTGGGCCGAGACGATGTTGGAGCCGTCGTCCTTCGGCTCGTGCTTCCATTTGGCATCGAGGTTGATGCCGTGCGACTCCTCCTGGGACAGCTGGAATATTCGCCACTTCACCCGGTCACCGCGGAATGCCGCTGGTGTCGGTGTGTACGGGAGATTGCCCCACGCCTCGGTGTGCGCGCTGCTCGGCTGGACGGTGAATATCTGCGATGGATCTCGGTCCCGGCGTGCTTCGAACGGTTCCAGCCGGTAGTTGATGCCCATCACGCCGTAGTCGTCGTTGCTGGACGGGAACTTCGCCGGGTAGATCGGCACCCCGTCCTTGGTGACGAACTGGTCGTCGTTGGTGGTGTTCGGGTCCGCGGGTTTGAACATCGGCACGTGGTCCTCGATGAAGAGGGACACGTTGCGGTAGTCGTACCCGTCGGTCTGTGTGCCGTTGTAGTCGGTGGTCGCCGTGCAGTGCACCGCGACGATCGTTCCGATCTTCACTTCCTGGTTGGTCCGCCCGTCCCGGAAGACGCAGCCGGCGTCGTGGATGGTCCCGCCGCCGAACAGGCCGGCGTCCTGATGGACGTTGGCGTAGAAGTGGTCGTGGAACGAGTTGGTGGACGTGTTCTCGTGGACGAAGTTGCGGTACGTGATGGTCTGGCCGTTGCCGTCCGCCGCGCCGTCCGCGCCCTCGTCGTAGTTCCAGCCGTTGGCGGCGCCGTCCGAGGAGAGCACGTCGAACTGCACCATGTGCTGGTGCAGGCCCACCTCGTTGGTGGTCTGCAGCCTGTCGAACGTGGTGCCGCCGTACTCCAGTGGCAGCCGGTTCGTCAGCTTGTAGATCACGCAGTCGCCCACGTTGAGCAGCGGTGAGAACGGCTCTGGCTTCTTACCGGCCAGCACCGCTTCCCGTTCCGAGTTGAGCACATATATTCGTGATTGTGGGTTCGTCCACTTCACCGTCGGGTTGTAGACCTGACTGAGCTGGATGGCCGATATCTCGAATTCCTTCACCGGGCGGCCGGCCGGGCATGGGTTCTGGAAGAACCCGCCCGGCACCTGCGCTCCGGGATCCGCCGCGGCCTGCTCCTTCGCGGTGGGCGGGAACGCGCCGGTCGTGGTGCGGCTGGAGACGCCGAGCGGCGGCTTCGGCGCCTTGAACCCGAACTTGCCGGGTACGAAGTGCGGGAATCCGATCTTGGTGGCGTCCGGCACCGGTGGCTTGTCGAGCGTGGTGCCGCCGGTCGGCTGGTAGTCGAAGTCGGCAAGCGGTTCCAGCTTCGGAATCGGTGTGCCGTCCGGGTTCTTGCGGGTGCCGTCCTCGAGCTTGTCGAAGGTCCGGTTCAGCCCCCACATGCCGGTGGCGAAGTGCGGGTAGAGGTGGCAGTGGAAGATGATGTCGCCGAACGTCCCCTGCTTGTTCTTGTGCGCCGATCCGGCCCCGCCCTGCACGACGAGGTCGTAGTGCGCGCCCGGGGAGACCGACTGCACGTCCAGGATGTTCGTCGTCCGGGTGATGTGGTTGGGGCTGCTGATCGCGTCCAGGCCACCCTCGTCCAGCGGGTCGTACGCCCAGCGGTTCACGTGCCAGTGGAACGTGTGCGTCTCGTACTCCGCGGCGTGCATGAGGCGTACCTGAGTCGGCTCACCGCGGTAGTTCGGGAAGATCAGGTCACCGCCGCCCGGGTCGCCGTAGGCCCAGGACGACAGCGAGGTCTCCTCGCCGACGCACTCGTTGGCCTGATAGCCCTGGCCGGACACGGTGGCCGAGGGGCAACCGAGCTCCTCCCGGTTGAAGGTCGGCTCGGAGCGGTAGTTGAACGCGAACCACTCCAGCTTGACCGGAATCTGCTCGTGGTACTGCAGGATGGCGTCGGCGTCACCGCCGCCGAGTCCCGGGAGGGTGCCCTCGGTCAGCACCGCGAGCTGTGCCGCCGTGGGTTCCACGCACTCGTCGTCGGCGTCCTCGTCACCGTCACCGCCGTTGCGGCAGTACCGGGTCAGGATGCCCGGCTCGGCCTCCACCTCGTCGTGCATGAAGAGCACGTTCTCGCGGAAGTCCTTGTTGTTCGGCCGCTTGATGATCGCCCGGGTGCCGGACGCCAGCGGCCCGCCGGTCCGCGAGTCGACCCAGGTCGCGTCGCTCGGCTCGACCACGATCGCGCCGAACGCGCCGAAGCTCTGCGAGCCGATGTACTGCTTCGCGCTGTTCGGCTGGGTCTGCACCGACGTGAAGTCGGCGCCGTCCTTGAACTGGAACTCCCCTTCGGCCTGCGCGTGCAGCAGGTAGGTGATCGCCGCTCCGGGGGCGGCGGTGGAGTCCGGGTTGTTGCCGACGGCCGTACCGTCGCCGGTTTTGACGTCGTAGTCCAGGCCCTCGAAGTGCATCGAGGCGTTCGGGGCCTTCGCCGGATCAAAATCAATCTTGGGTACGGTCAACGCGGGGGCGAACTCGCGTGCACCCAGGGTCGACGAGCCGGGCGCCTTCTTGATCTCGCCCGGGAGGGTGTAGATCGCCGAGTCCCGGACCGTGCGGTCGAGCTGTGGCGGCGCCTCGTTCAGGCGGTTGGTGAACTTGATCGAGACACAGTCGCCCTTGTTGGCGCGGATCGTGAGCGGCTCGATCAGGTCCTCGAGATTCGCCTTGGACGGGTCGGCGGCGTACTTGAAGTTCTGCCGGACCGTCGCGATGTTCGCGTCGAGGACGTACATCCGCCCTTCCGGGACGACGTCACCGAACCGGTTGAGGAAGATCGGCAGGTTGATCAGCGAGACGTCGAACGTCCGGTTCGGCGCTCCGGCGACGCACGGGTTGACCGGTGTCCCGGCCTTCGGCGGCACTGTCGCCGCGGCGGTCGCCTGACTCACCATCCAGATCGCGCCGCCGACCAGGCCCATCCACAGGCCGGCTCCGACAGTGAGTGCGACGCGGACCGGGCCGTTCGGTCGTCGTCTCGCGCTGAGCAGCACGTACGCGGCGAACGTGGTAATCAGTAGTAGGGGTATGAGATCGATGGGTGTTGACACTCCACCTCCTGACGCAGGGACGCGAGGCCCGCGCAGAGGTGATCAACAGTGCGTGGCCCCGTTCCACAGCAACTGACGATCAAAAACTAATTCACCGATCTACATGTGTCTATCTAGATCCCAGAAAAGAGGCCCACCGGGGTCAACCCGGCGGGCCTCTTCGCTGAACCGTGCTTGTTGCCTGAGCGGTGCTTGCTACCTGAGCCGCGCTTGCGACCTGAGCCGCGCTTGTTACTCGGTGACCGCCGTGATGGCGACCGAGCCGCGGCCGACGACCGCGCCCTCGTCCGTCACGACCGACATCTCACCGAACATCGTGCGCCCGGCCGGCGGCACCGAAGCCGCCGTGACCGAACCGGTGACCGTCGCGCTCTTGCCGTTGGCGAGCGAGAACGGGCTGTCCTGAGTGGTCACGCCACCCAGTGCCGGGCTGTAGTAGACGTCCAGGTAGTCGTACGCCGTGGAGCCGCTCGGCACCGCGTAGCCGTCCACCAGGACCGTGTAGGTGCCGGCTGCCGGGTTGGCGACCGAGATCGCCTCCTCCGAGTCACCGTCGGCCTGCTGCTTCACGACCTGACCGGCCGCGTTGTAGAGCACCAGGTCCAGGTCGGCGGCGGCGTCGCTGGTGTTGCCGATCGACACGTTGAGCCGCTCGACGCCGGACGGCACCACGACCGTGTACCTCTGCTGCGCGTGGTTGGCGATCGTCGGCCGCGCCGTGAAGCCGCTGCCGAGCGGGCCGCCCTGGGCGGTGAGGTTGAGCGGGCCGAAGTTGTTCGTGACCGTCCAGGTCAGCGGGACGGCCACACCGGCCTTGACGCTCGGAAGCGTCACGGCGGCCGGGTCGATCGTGATCCCCTGGATCTTCGCGGTCAGCTTGTGCGGGTTGTTCAGCGACGGCGACGTCCGCCGGGACTCGACCTCGAGCTCCCAGATGCCCGGGATCGGGTTCTCGTAGGCCCGCTCCTGCGGCTTGCAGGCGTTCGCGTCGGAGAAGTTGGTGTAGCAGGCGGTGCTGGCGGTCGACTCGACCGGAACGCCCCACGGGTTGATCGCGATCCAGCGCGTCTGCGAACCGGTCGCGATGCCCGACAGGTTCACCTGCAGCGCGGTGGCGCCCTCCGGCACGACGACGAAGTACGACGTGGTGGAGTTGCGGTCCACCGAGCCGGCGAAGGTCTCGGTGTACCCGGGCTTCTTGGTCGTGACGGCGGTGACCACCGTGTTGAGCACCTCGAAGTCGATCACCGGGGTGCGCGGGTCGTCGACCTTCAGGATCGCGCTGCTCACACCCTCGCCGGGACGGACCTTGACCTTGACGCTGACGGTCTTCTTCAGCGGCAGGTCCACCGAACCGGCCGAGGAGAACACCTTGCGGTCGCCGATCCAGCTGAGGTTGTGCTTGACGGTCTTGTTCGGGCCGCTGGTACGGGTCAGCTTGACCGTGACGGTCTTCTCCTTGCCGACCGTGTAGCCACCGTCGCCGGCGGCACAGCGGTTGTAGATGCCCTTACCCGTGTTCGCGGTCGCCAGCTGCTCGGAGAGCGGCGTGCAGACCGGGGCCGACGAGGTGTAGGTCCGGGTCTCCGACTCCTTGGTGAGCAGCTTCCAGGCGGCCGGGACGTCCATCTGGCCGTAACCCTGGGCGTGCACCTTCTCGCCCGGGATCAGGTCCGCGGTGCTGTAGAGCGCCCGGCGCAGACCGGCCGGCGTGACGCCGAGGTCGTTCTGCTTCGCCGCCGAGAGCAGCAGCGCGACGCCACCGGTCGTCTGCGGCGCCGACATCGAGGTGCCGTTCTGCATCGAGTAACCGGGCGGCAGGGTGTAGCCGACGGTGTCGAGACCGGCTATCGGCTCCCAGGTCGGAACCGTGGAGATGGCCGAGCCGGGTGCCGCGAGGTTCGGCTTGAAGCCGCCGTCCTCACGCGGGCCGCGCGACGAGAACGTGAACAGCTGCAGGTCGCGGCGGGTGACCGAGCCGTAGTTGGCGAGCCAGGTCTCCTTGCTGATGCTGGCCGCCGAGCTGATCACGTCGGTCGCCACCGACGGGTCGCCGATCGTGTTGGTGCCCGGGCCGGAGTTGCCGGCCGAGATGACGATCTGCACGCCGTACGTGTCGATCAGGTCGTCGTAGAGCACGGCACGGGCGTTGTTGCCGTCGTTGAGGCCGGGCAGGCCGCCGATCGACACGTTGACCACGTCGACGCCCCGGTTGATCACCAGGTCGGACATGCCGGTGGTCAGCGACGCCGCGGTGCAGCCGCCGCCCCACGAGCAGGACCGGGCCGAGACGATCTTCGCGCCGGGCGCCTGTCCGTCCAGGTCCTTGTTGCCGAACAGGTCGTTCCCGGCGGCGATGCCCGCCACGTGCGAGCCGTGCATGCCCTCGACGATGCCGATGTTGACGAAGTCGGCCCTCGCCGGGAGCGTGGGGTCCTCCAACGGCTCGAGCGAGACGTCCTCGCGGAACTCGACCACGAACGGCATCCGCTCGGCGATGGCGGTCGCCGGGTTGTCGGTGCCGAAGTAGCCGACGTCGTACTTCTCCTTGTACGGCCGCATCACGGCGTCGTCGGTGAAGTCGAGGTTCTGGTTCACGTCGACCCGGATGTCGTGGCTCACCGGGTCGTAAAGGACGCCCCAGCGGTCGGTGGTGTCGCCGTCCCGGTTCACGTCGCCGCCGGGCTCGGAAGCGGCCGTGATGCTCTCCGAGAAGCGGTTGATCGTCCAGGTGCCCGCCGGAGCGGTCCAGGTGGATCCGCCGTACGAGAAGGTCGGGCCGGTCACCGTGGTGAGCATGGCCCGCCAGGTCCCGTCGCTCTCGACGACCGGGTCGGTCGCCGTGACCCAGTCGACGATCTTGCGCTCGCCGGTGGTGGTCTTCTGCAGCGCCGGGTGGGCCAGGTCCACACCGGAGTCCATGATGCCGATGGTCACGCCGCGGCCGTCGTACTTCGGGTTCTTCTTCTTGAAGTCGACCGAACCCGTCTCGCCGGTGGGCATGTACGGGTTGTCGGCGGGCGTGGTGGCGCCCGGACCGGACGGCGTGGCGGCCTGCTTGGCAGCGCCCTTGCTCGCCGGCAGGTCCGTCTCGGGCAGCTTGATCGTCTCGTCCAGGTCGACAGCCGCGACGCCGGGCAGGTTCGCCGTGTTCAGCACCTTGGCGGTCGGGACGGTGGCGAGGATGTACCCGATCTGGTCGAAGCGGCGGTTGACGCTGCCCCCGAGCTTCTCGATCCGGGCAGCGACGTCGCCGGACTTGCCCTTGTCGGCCGCGATGATGACGGTGACCTGCGGCTTGTTCTGGGCTTCCGCGTCGGCCAGAAGGTCAGCGTCGTGCGCGCCCAGCGTGTCCGCCGGTGAGTCCTTGGGGGTGGCCGGCTCCTGCTGCGCAGCGGGGGAAGATGCGGCGGGAACCGTGCCCGTGCCCGGTTCCGCCGAAGCGGGAAGGGGGCTGCTCAACGTCGTCACGCCGGCGGCAACACCGAGCGCGATGACAGAGGTGACGGTTCGCCGGCCCCAGGTGATTTGTTGTGTCACGTACGGGTCCTCCGGAGGGAACAAGCGCCCGAGGGGTGATCGGGCGAATCTCCTGGATCCTGCGATCGATCCGGATGAAAGTCACTAAGATCGATGACGTTGTGACCTGGCCGTGACCTTGCTACATCGGACGGTTTTCGGGCAGGAAAAAAGCCGGTGACGTCCAGTGCGTCACCGGCCTTTTTCTGGCCTCAGAGGGTCAGTCTTCGGACTTGCCGGTCGTCATCCCGGACGAGATCATGTCCATCACCGTCGAGTCCTGAAGCGTCGTCACGTCACCGAGCGACCGGTTCTCCGCGACGTCGCGCAGCAGGCGCCGCATGATCTTGCCGGAGCGGGTCTTCGGCAGCTCGGCGACGAGCATGATCTGACGCGGCTTGGCGATCGGGCCGAGCGTCTTCGCCACGTGGTTGCGCAGCTCCTTGATCAGGTCCTCGCCGGCCGCGCCCTCGGTCTCCACGCTGCCGCGCGGGATGGCGAACGCGACGATCGCCTGGCCGGTGGTCGGGTCGGTCGCGCCGACCACGGCGGCCTCGGCCACCGACGGGTGCGAGACGAGCGCCGACTCCACCTCGGTGGTGGAGATGTTGTGGCCGGAGATCAGCATGACGTCGTCCACCCGGCCGAGCAGCCAGAGCGCGCCGTCATCGTCCTTCTTGGCGCCGTCGCCGGCGAAGTAGATCCATTCGTCGCCCTGTCCGGCGCCGGCCCCGAAGCGCGACCAGTACGTGTCCAGGAACCGCTGGTCGTCACCCCAGATCGTGCGCAGCATCGACGGCCACGGCTCACGCAGCACCAGGAAGCCGCCGCCACCGTTCGGCACCGACTGCGCCTGATCGTCGACCACGTCGGCGCCGATGCCGGGCAGCGGGGTCATCGCGGACCCCGGCTTCGCGGCCGTCACGCCGGGCAGCGGCGAGATCATGATCGCGCCGGTCTCGGTCTGCCACCAGGTGTCGACGATCGGGGTGCGCTCCCGGCCGACGTGCTCCCGGTACCACATCCAGGCCTCGGGGTTGATCGGCTCGCCCACGCTGCCGAGGACCCGCAGCGACGACAGGTCGTACTTCGCGGGGATGTCGTCGCCCCACTTCATCATCGTGCGGATCAGCGTCGGAGCGGTGTAGAGGATGGACACCTTGTACTTGTCGACGATCTGCCAGAACCGGCCGCGGTCCGGGGTGTCCGGCGTGCCCTCGTACATGACCTGGGTCGCGCCGTTGGAGAGCGGACCGTACACGATGTACGAATGGCCGGTGACCCAGCCGATGTCGGCCGTGCACCAGTAGACGTCGGTCTCCGGCTTCAGGTCGAAGACCGCATGGTGCGTGTACGAGGTCTGCGTCAGGTACCCGCCCGTGGTGTGCAGGATGCCCTTCGGCTTACCGGTGGTGCCGGACGTGTAGAGGATGAAGAGCGGGTGCTCGGAGTCGAACGGCTGCGCCTCGTGCGAGGTGCCGGCCTGCTCGACCGTCTCGTGCCACCACTTGTCCTTGTCGGTCCAGGCGACGTCCTGGCCGGTGCGGCGGACCACCAGCACGTGCTCGATGCTGTCGGTACGCGACACCGCCTCGTCCACGGTCGGCTTGAGCGCCGACGGCTTGCCCCGCCGGTAACCGCCGTCCGCGGTGATCACGACCTTGGCGGCGGCGTCCTGGATCCGGGTGGAGAGGGCGTCCACCGAGAAGCCGCCGAAGACCACGCTGTGCGTCGCGCCGATCCGGGCGCAGGCGAGCATCGCCACCGCGGCCTCCGGGATCATCGGCAGGTAGATCATGACGCGGTCGCCCGCCGTGACGCCGAGATCGGTCAGCGTGTTCGCCGCCTGCGAGACCAGCTTCAGCAGCTCGGCGTAGGTGACGGTCCGGCTGTCGCCGGGCTCGCCCTCCCAGTGGATGGCGACCTTGTCGCCGTTGCCGGCCTCGACGTGCCGGTCCACGCAGTTGTACGCGATGTTCAGCTCGCCGCCGACGAACCACTTGGCGAACGGCGGGTTGGACCAGTCCAGCACCTGGTCCCACTTCTTGGCCCAGGTGAGACGCTCCGCCTGGCGCTCCCAGTAGGCCAGCCGGTCGGCGTTCGCCTGCTCGTACGCCTCGGCCTTGACGTTCGCGTCCGCCGCGAGTTCAGCGGGCGGCGGGAACTTCCGCGTCTCCGAGGACAAGTTCTCCAGGGTCTCGCTCATGAGGGCGGCTCCTCTGCCTGGCCGGGTCTCTTCGTTGCACACTAGTTCTGCCGGTGGGCCCGGCGAAGTTTTGCACGGCAGGGCGCGCCCGGCGGTGCGGTATGCGCGCCGACCGGCGAATCACTGCTCGGTTCTGCGCGAATCTTGCCATTTCCACGCTCGTTTGTGCACCCCATGTTTCAGCTGTTTTACCGGTTACCGTGTGCACGTGGATCCACTAGCCCCATTGCTCGACCTCGCCGACGTCGCGCCCGCATTCGCCGAAGCCCGCAACACCGTCGACACCGCGATGCGGCACCGCGCCCTGCGCCGGCACGGCGGTCAGGTCGCGGCCGAGGCGAGCCTGCGCGCCGCCGTCGCCAGCGCCGCCCTGGAAGGCAGCAAGTACGACCTCGAAGAGGTCCGTGGCGGAACCGTCACCGACCCGACAGTGCAGGGCGCCCTGCGTGTCGCCGAGTCGCTCGGCGGCCTCGTCGACCTCTGGCCCCGGGCGCCTCGCCAGGTCCTCGCGAAACTGCACGTGCTGGCCGCCCGCGGCGTCGTGCACGACCACGACCTGGGCCGCCTGGTCTCCGGCGCGGAGCGGATCGACGCCCTGTCCGCCCTGGTCGCCGGCAACGAGGAGACCCCGCCGCTGCTGCTCGCCGCGATCGTGCACGCCGAGCTGATCACCCTGCGGCCGTTCGCCGGGCCGGCCGGTGTGGTGGCCCGGGCGGCGGCCCGCCTCACGCTGATCGGCCGGGGCTTCGACCCGCGCGGCCTGGTCGGCGTCGAGGCCGGTCACCTCGAGCGCGAGCCGGAGTACGTCGGGTCGGCCGGCGCCTACGCCACCGGCACCCCGGACGGCGTGCGGTCGTGGCTGCGGCACTACGCCTCGGCGGTTACTGCCGGTGCGCAGCAGATCACGGTAATCGGCGACGGAGTCCTGGCGGCGGTCTGAGCGGCGGCATACTTCTTGGCGTGGATGACGACTGGGTCCGTCCGTACCCGCCGGGTTCCGGCCGCTGGCTGGTGATCGCCTGGGAAGCGGCGGCACTGGGGCTGCTGAGTTACGCCACGATCGAGCAGTTCGGCCTGATCGGGCACGGCGTCCGGCTGACCGCCTGCGTCCTCGCGGCGGTCTGGGTGGTCGGCGCCTACCGGATCCTGCGGCACGGCGTCTACGTCAGCTCTCAGGGCGTGCGCATCGAGGGTCTGCTGCGGTCGCGGACCATGCGGTGGCGGGAGGTCGCGGGGGTACGCCTGCACCACGCCACCCATCGCGTCGGCCCCTGGCGGATCGAGAGCGGGACGACCGTGCTCCTGGAGCGCCACGACGGCGCGACGGTCGGCACCGAGCTGTGGGCGCAGGGTGTGGACTTCCACGCCCGCCCGCGGCTTTTCCGCGACGTCTATCAGGAGATCCGCAACCGTCACCAGGCGGCGCAGAGATAGAGCCGGCGTCCCTCGCGGGGGCGCCGGCTGCGCGCGTCCGATCCGGGTTATCAAGCGTGCACCTGGGTCGTTGTCGACGGTCCGGCAGCCCCTCGCGAAGCATTAGGTCCCGCCGCAACGTGCCTGCCGTGGCTGATCGCGCGTGGGTTCCCGGTGGCCGTGCACGGTGCCCGTTCGCACGGGCCCGCGACTTCTTTCTACGCCCCTTCGCGCATGATCACCAGATATGCCCGATTACTCAGACCAATGGCATTTGCGCTGGTAGTTACGCCACGGCGGCGCGAGTGCGCCGGTGACGCCCGTAGAGCGCGAAGCCGATCGCCACCCCGACACCGACACCCAGGGCCGCGGCGGCGACCGGCACGGCCGGCCGGTCACGGAGGCGTCTTCCCAGGGGTACGGGGTTACGGAACTCCAGAATCGGCCAGGACCGCTCGGCGGCGACCCGGCGCAGTGCCCGGTCCGGGTTCACCGCGCTCGGATGGCCGACGGCCTCCAGAAGCGGCAGGTCACTGCTGGAGTCGGAGTAGGCGAAGCACTCGGCCAGGTCGTAGCCGCGGGACTCGGCGAGCTCACGGACACCGACCACTTTGTTCGGACCGGCCGAGTAGAAGTCGACCTCGCCGCTGTAGCGCCCGTCGGCGATCGCCATCCGGGTCGCGATCACGTCGGTGATGCCGAGCAGCGCGCCGATCGGGCGGACCATCTCGTCGCCGGACGCGGAGACCAGCACGACGTCGCGGCCGGCCGCCTGGTGCTCGGCGATCAGTGCGGCGGCTTCCGCGTAGACGTACGGATTGATCAGGTCGTTGAGGGTCTCGGCGACGATCTGCTGCACCTGTTCGACCCGCCAGCCCTTGCTCAGAGCCGCCATGTAGTCACGGGTGCGCGCCATCGCCTGCTCGTCGGTGCCGCCACCGAGGCGGAACATCAGCTGCGCGTATCCGGACTTGACCACGTCACGGCGGCTGATCAGGCCATCACGGTAGAAAGGCCGTCCGAAGGCCAGGGCGCTGGACTTGGCGATGACGGTCTTGTCGAGATCGAAAAAGGCGGCGCTCGGGCCCACGGGCCGAAAGTGTAGCCGTACCGCGCCCGGGACGTTCGATCCGTACGCCCAACCGCCCCCTTGGTGACGCGCTGTGAAAACGGTCAGACAGGCAGGGAGCGGCGCATCGGGTTACATTCGGTACTCGACGGAACGGCAGAGTCTGAGGCAGACTTGTGTTTGCCACTGTGAACCGTGTTGTTACGACCCCGTCCAGTGAAGCTGGCCCTCGGTAATCGCGCCCCCCGCGATTGCCGAGTTGATTCGGCTCGACCCCCCCGGAGCCGAATCCAAGGACGACCCCCGTCTCCCCCGACGGGGGTCGTTCCCGTTCAGGCTCCGGTGGCCGACGTCCGCTCCGGCTGGGTCTCGTCCGCTGTCCCGGCCGGGGACGAGCTGATCAGGCCGAAGAAGTCGGAGAGACCCGTCACTTCCAGCACCCGGCGGAACGACTCGGTCGGGTTGACCACCATGAACTGGCCGCCGCGCTCGGTGACGTCCCGATAGCCCTCGATCAGGGCGCCCAGCCCGGTCGAGTCGATGAAGGACGCGTCGCGCAGGTCGACTCGCACGACTGTCGCCGACCAGTCGATGAGCGCGTCGCGGATGCTCTGGGCCACCTCGTCGGACCGGGAGAAGTCGACCTCACCCAACACGGTGACGGTCACTGTCCCGTCGTCGGCGACCGTGGTCCGGATCGCGTTGTCCATGCCAGCTCCATCGGTCCGTGTCCGAACCAAGATACCCAATCCGCCCGGGTTCATACGCGGGGCGGCTCGGCGTACCGGATCGTGTTCCCGGCAGGGAGTTATCCACAGGATCGGAAGTTATCCACAGGCTGCCTCCGGCCGGTTGCCCGGCGTGGAGGTGGCTGGCGACGGTGGGCACTCGAACCCGCCGCCGAGCCTGGAGGCCCCGATGCCCGCACCGCGCCGTCCCCTGGTCGTGACCGCCGACCGTGACCTGCTCGACGACCTGCTCCGGCTCGCCGCCGCCGGTGGCGCCGAGGTCGACGTGGCGCCCGACCCGGCCGCGGCCCGCGCCCGTTATCCCGGCGCGTGCCTCGTGGTGGTCGGCGCCGATCAGGCCGAGGCCTGCGCACGGGCCCGGCTGCCGCGCCGCCCCCGGGTGATCGTGGTCGGCCGCCACTCGGCCATGGACGCCACCACCTGGGAGTTCGCCGAGCCGCTCGGCGCCGAGCACGTGGCGGTGCTGCCGGCCGCCGAGACCTGGGTGGTCGAGCAGTTCGCGGCCCGGGCCGAGCCGGACGCCGGGTCGCGGACCATCGCGGTGATCGGCGGGCGAGGTGGCGCCGGCGCGAGCATGCTGGCGGCCGGGCTGGCGACAACGGCGGTGCGCTGCGGGCACCGGACCCTGCTCGTCGACGCCGACCCACTCGGCGGCGGGCTCGACCTGCTGCTCGGCTGGGAGGACGTGACGGGTCTGCGCTGGCCGGGCCTCAGCGCCGCGGACGGCCGGGTCGATCCGCCGGCGTTGCTCGCCGCGCTGCCGCAGCGTGGTGACCTGGTCCTGCTCTCGTTCGATCGGGACCAGCTGCCCGGCGTGCCGGCCGAGGCGATGGCGGCGACGCTGGACGCGGCCCGGCGCGGCCGTGACGTGATCGTGGCGGACCTGCCCCGGCAGCTCGACGACGCCGCGGTGCTGGCCCTGCAGGCGGCCGACCGGACGTTGCTGGTGGTCCCGGCGGAGCTGCGGGCCGCCGCCTCGGCCGCGCGCACCGCCGCCTCGATCCGCGTGCACTGCGAGGACGTCGCGGTGGTGGTGCGCGGACCCGCCCCCGGCAAACTGCGGGCCCGGGAGGTCGCCGGGGCGCTGGGCCTGCCGCTGGCCGGGACGCTGCGCCCGGAACCATCACTCTGCGAGAAGGTGGAGAACGGCGCCGCGCCGTGCGCGGACGGGAAGGGGCCGCTCGCCGACCTCTGCCGCCGGCTCGTCGACGATCTGATGCGTACGGGCACGGTGCCGGCATGAGCGCGCTGACCCATCGGGTACGCCACCATCTCGCCCACTCCGGCGCCGAAGCCACCCCGGCAGCGGTCGTCAGCGTGGTCCGCCGGGAGAACAAGGTTCTCGGCGACACGGCCGTGCTGCGGCTCGCCGACCGGGTCCGGGACGAACTGCTCGGCGCCGGGCCGCTCGCGCCGCTGCTCGCGGATCCGGCGGTCACCGACGTCCTGGTCAATCAGGGGCAGGTCTGGGTGGACCGGGGCGCCGGGCTGGAACGGGCCGCCGTCCGGATCAGTGGCCCCGACGAGGTGCGCCGCCTGGCACAGCGACTGGTGGCGGCCTGTGGTCGCCGGCTCGACGACGGCCAGCCGTACGCCGACGCCTGCCTCCCGGACGGCACCCGCCTGCACGCGGTGCTGCCGCCGGTCGCCGTCGACGGGCCGTACCTGTCGCTGCGCACCTTCCGGCAGCGGCCGTTCAGCCTGGACGACCTGGTCCGGCACGGCACCGTCGCGCCGGCCGCCGCGCAGGTGCTGGCGGCGCTGGTGGACGCGCGGCTGGCGTACCTGGTGACCGGCGGCACCGGCAGCGGCAAGACCACGCTTCTCGCGACGCTGCTCGGGCTGGTGCCGCCGACCGAGCGGATCGTGCTGGTGGAGGACGCGTCCGAGTTGCGGCCGGTGCACCCGCACGTGGTGGCGCTGCAGGCGCGTACCGCGAACGTGGAGGGCGCCGGCGCGGTCGGCCTCACCGACCTGGTCCGGCAGGCGCTGCGGATGCGACCGGACCGGCTGGTCGTCGGGGAGTGCCGGGGCGCCGAAATAGTTGATCTTCTGGCAGCCCTGAACACCGGTCACGACGGCGGCGCGGGCACCCTGCACGCCAACGCGCCAGGCGACGTGCCGGCCCGGCTGGAGGCGCTCGGCATGCTCGGCGGGCTGCCCCGAGCCGCGCTGCACGCGCAGGTGCTCGCGGCGTTGCAGGTGGTCCTTCAGGTACGCCGTACCGCGACCGGCCGTGTCCTCGAATCCATCAGCGTCCTGGCACCGGCCGAGGAGTCCCGGCTGATCACGGTCCAGCCGGCCTGGTCCGGCTCGCGGGGCCCGGGCGCGCCGGTCCTGGCGCGGCTGCTCGCCGAACGCGGCGTGGCCGTCCCACCCGCGCTCCACGCCGATCCCTCCGGGCGGCTGGGATGACCGGGGCGCTGGCCGCGGTGCTGATGGCCGGGGCGGTGCTCGTGGCGCTGAGGCCGCGGCGTGCGGCTCGGGCCCGCCTGCCGGGGCGGCGGCGGGCTCCGATCCGGTTCGACACTGCTTGGGTACGGCGTTCGCGCGCCCGCGTCGCCACCGGACCGGTGTGGCGCCCGGTGCTGTCGGCCGCAGGCCTGGCCGCAGTGCCGGCGCTGCTGGCCGGGGGTCCGGCCGGCGCGGCGATCGCGGCGGTCTACGCGGCCCTGGGCGCCGGCGAGTGGGCACGCCGAGACCGCCGCAAACGGGCGTCGGCCGCGCGGGCGGCGGAGCTGGACCGGTTGTGCTCGCTGGTGGCCGACCTGCGAGCCGGCCTCCCGCCGGCCGGCTACTCGGCCGGTGGTCTTCCCGCGGCGATCCCACCCGGTGCCGGTTCTGCCGACGTTGACTCCTCCGGTGCTGAGCAGGGCGGCGCGGTGCGGATCCGGGAGCTCGTCGCGGCGGTCTGGCGGCTCGCCGAGCAGACCGGTGCGCCGGCGGCGGATCTGCTCGACCGGATCGAGGCCGATGCCCGATCCGCGGACCGCACCACGGCGACGGCCGCCGCCCAAGCGGCCGGGGCGCAGGCCACGGCACTGTTGCTGGCCGGTCTGCCACTGGGCGGGATCGGACTCGGCTACGCGATCGGCGCCGACCCGCTGGCCGTGCTCCTGCGGACCCCGATCGGCGCGGGCTGTGCGCTGCTGGCGGTCCTGCTACAGGTCGCTGGGCTGCGCTGGTCCCAGCGGCTGGTGGACGGCCCACGATGACCGGGATCGTGGCTGCCGGTCTGGGCCTGGCCGCCGTCCTGCTCGTCATCCCGATGAACCGATCCGGTCAGCGGTTGCGCCGGATCGGCTCGCACGCGGCACCCAGCGTGAAGAACCGACAAATGCCACGGATCATCCCGGCCATGCTGGTGGGATTGGGCGTCATCGTGATTGTCGGGGGCCGGTGGGACGTACCCCTGGGTGTCATCGCCGCGCTCGGAGCGGAACGCGCGTTGCGGCGCCGGGAACCGCCCGGTGTGCGCCGTGAGCGGCAGCGAGCGCTCGCTGATCTTCCCCTGGGAGCGGACCTGCTGGCTGCCGTGCTCCGCGCCGGAGCCCCGGTGGACCGGGCTGCCGCAGCCGTGGCGGATGCGCTGGGCGGGCCGCTCGGAACCAGGCTGGACCGCGTCGCCCGCTCGCTGCGTCTCGGCGCCGGTCCGGCCGAGGCCTGGGCACACCTCGGTGACGTGCCAGGGGCGGAACGCCTGGTGGCGGCCGCGATCCGATCCAGTGCCAGCGGTGGTGCGCTGGCCGGCGCGCTGGAACGCCTGGCCGGTGACCTGCGCTCGGACCGGGCCGTCGCGGCCGAGGCGGCGGCTCAGCGGGCCGGCGTCCTGATCGTGCTGCCGCTCGGTTTGTGCTTCCTGCCCGCCTTCCTGCTGGCCGGCCTGGTGCCGGTACTGATCGCCGTCCTCAGCGACGTGCTGTGAGAGCTCCGAGTCGCCGTCGGCACGACCGGCACGGCTTCGAGAGCTGTGAGAGCTCCGAGCCGCCCCGGCACGACCGGCACGGCTTCGAGACCGGTGCGGCATCCGCCGCGCCACCGCAAGACCGGCATGGCAGAGAGCCGTGCCGCCTACCTGAGGAGGACCACGTGCACAACATCGTCACCCGCTTCCGGCGGCTCCGGGCCGAGGCCGCCGACGCCGGAATGAGCACCGCCGAGTACGCCGTCGGCACGCTCGCCGCGGTGGCCTTCGCCGGCATCCTGCTCAAGGTGGTCACCAGCCCGGCCGTGCAACAGGCGCTCGGCGGCATCATCGGCCGGGCGCTGAAGTGAAGCGGCGCCGGCGGCCCGGCCGGGACCGGGGTGCGTTCACCGCGGAGCTCGCGGCCGGGCTGCCGGCGCTCCTGCTGCTGTTCTACGCCGGGTTGACGGCGATTTCGGCGGTGACCGACCAGGCGCGCTGCCTGGACGCGGCACGCGAGGCGGCCACGGCCGCCGCCCGCGGCGCGCCCACGGACCGGGCCGCGAGGCTGGCCCCGGCAGGCGCCCGGATCGAGGTGTCCGGCGATGCGGAGACGGTCACGGTGGTGGTCATTTCCCGGGTACGCGTCCCGGGCGGCGCCCACCTACCCGGAACGACGCTGCGAGCCGAGTCCCACGCCGCCCGCGAGCCGGAACAGATCCCGTGGTGACCACCCGCTGTCGCGCTCGGCCCGTGGTGGCCAGCCGCCACCGCGCCTGGCCCGTGGTGGCCTGCCGCCACCGTGCCCGGCGCGTGGTGGCCGGCCGCCGCCGTGCCCGGCCCGTGGTTGAAGCGCGGGATCGGGGCGCTGCGTCGATCTTGGTGCTCGCGTTCGGGCTGGTCCTGCTCGCGGGCGGTCTGGCCGGGGCGGCTCTCGGCTCGGCCCAGGTGGCCCGCCGCGAAGCCCGGAACGCGGCCGACCTGGGGGCCCTGGCCGGCGCCCAGCAGGCGGTGCTTGGCGCGGGGCCGGCATGCCGGGCCGCCGCCCGGATCGTGGAACTCAACCGGGCCAGGCTGACTTCCTGCGTCCTGGAGGGCCTGGACGTCGTGGTTCGCACCGAGGTGCCGGCCGACCACTTCGGAACAGCGGAGGCAGCCGCCCGAGCCGGCCCGCTCCACGCGCCCGGCTGAACTCTCCCCACAGCTGCGCTTGGGCGAGCGTGATCTCCGCCCACTTTCGCGATCTAGGCAGCTGACGGTCGTACATGGGCAGCAATCGCCAGGATTGGTGAAATGTTTGGCTGCCACCGGGTGGGCAGTGCTCGATCACATGTGTCAGCTACGGCTGGGCGGCCCGAGCCGTAGCGGGCGCATGTCATCACGGCTTGATTCCATGCTTGAGCGACGGCCGGCGGGGCCGAGCCGTAGCGGGCGCATGTCATCACGGCTTGATTCCATGGCTCAGCTACGGCTCGCGGACCTGAGCCGTAGCTGAGGCAGGTGTCATCCGGCCGACCCGTTGCTTGTCCGCGTTGCGACCGGGGCAGGGGCACACGATGCGGTTCCGGCACGTGGATGAGCGCACACCGAAGCCGTGCGTGTGCCTGCGTCTCGGTCCTGGCACAGGTGGAAAGCTCACGATGGCGTTGTGTGTGCCCTCACCGCGTCCTCGGCCGCGATCTTGGCAACTCGGCGGGCGCCGGAGCGGGGCGACCCCGGGTTACCAAGATCGCGGCGGAGCGGGAGCCCGCGCGGAGCCACCGCGGCAGCGGCGGGAGCGCGGCGCGGTGGCCGGCAGCGGCGGGAGCGCGGCGCGGTGGCCGGTGGCTAGCGGCGTGCCTCGCCGGGCGAGGGCGGGAGGGCGGCCAGCACCGTGTCGAGGACCTTGACCGCTGCGTGCTTGTCGAGGGGATTGTTGCCGTTTCCGCACTTCGGGGACTGGACGCAGGCCGGGCAACCCGCCTCGCAGACGCACGCGGAGATGGCCTCGCGGGTGGCTCGCAGCCAGTCCGCGGCCACCCCGTACGCCCGCTCGGCGAACCCCGCCCCACCGGGATGGCCGTCGTAGACGAAGACCGTCGGGGCCTCGGTGTCCGCGTGGCTGGCGGTGGAGAGGCCGCCGATGTCCCACCTGTCGCAGGTGGCGATCAGCGGCAGCAGGCCGATCCCGGCGTGTTCGGCCGCGTGCAGGGCGCCCGGGAAGTCGGCCGGTTCGACGCCGGCCGCGACCAGGGCCTCCGGTGAGATGGTGAACCAGACGGCGACCGTGCGCAGTTCGCGCACCGGCAGGTCGAGCGGCTTCGTGTCGATCACCTCGCCGGTGCCGATCCGGCGGCGCTGGTACGACACGACCTGGTTGGTCACGTCCACCTCGCCGAGGAACAGGCCGACCGGGCCGGCGTCGACGTACGAGCGGACGTTCACCACGGAGAGGTTCGTGACGTCGCGGGCGTGTGTGGTCCAGTCCGGCTCCTGCTGGTGCACCAGGGCGATCGCGTCGTCCAGGTCCAGCTCGTCCACCACGTACGAGACGCCCTGGTGCAGGTAGACCGCGCCGGTGTGCAGCATGACGTGCGAGGAGCCGTGGTCGACGGTGCCGAGCAGCCGGCCGGTCGACGACTCGACAACGGCGACCGGGGCGCCGCCGGTGCCGCGCAGGTCCACGTCGGGCCGGCCGCGGTGCGTCCAGTACCAGCCGGACGGACGGCGTCGCAGCACGCCTTCCCCGGCCAGCGCGTGTGCGGCGGCGACCGCCGGCTCGCCGCCGAAGAGCTCCAGGTCGGCGTCGGTGAGCGGCGCCTCGGAGGCGGCGCAGCAGAGTTGCGGGCCGAGGACGTACGGGTTCGACGGGTCGAGCACGGTGGCCTCGACGGGACGGCCGAAGACGGCTTCCGGATGGTGCACGAGGTAGGTGTCGAGCGGGTCGTCCCGGGCGATCAGCACCGCGAGCGCCTCACCGCCGGCCCGTCCGGCTCGACCGGCCTGCTGCCAGAGCGAGGCCCGGGTGCCCGGGTAACCGCAGATCAGCACGGCGTCCAGGCCGACCAGGTCGACGCCGAGTTCGAGCGCGTTCGTGGAGGCGAGGCCGAGCAGCTCACCGGAGAGCAGGGACCGCTCGATCGCCCGCCGGTCCTCCCGCAGGTATCCGGCGCGGTATGCGGCGACCCGGTCACCGAGACCGGGAACCGCTTCGTCGAGGGACCGCCGGGTCATCGACGCGACGACTTCGGCGCCGCGCCGGGAGCGGACGAAGGCGAGGGTACGGGTACCCGCCACCACCGCGTCGGTGAGCAGATCCGCGGTCTCCCGCAGGGCGGAGCGCCGGATCGGCGGCAGCTCGACGTCGAGGAACTCGGAGTCCGCGCTGACGGCGGGCAACGACAACGTGGACTGCGGCAGCAGCGGCGGCTCCCACAATGCGAACGTCACCCCGCCGCGCGGCGAGGTGTCCTCTGTGACCTCTGTCACCGGAAGTCCGGTCAGCCGGGACGCCGCTCCGGCCGGGTCGCCGGACGTCGCCGAGGCGAGGATGAACGTGGGCGACGACCCGTACCGGGCCGCTGCCCGGCGCAGCCGCCGCAGGACGTGCGCCACGTGCGAGCCGAACACCCCGCGGTACGTGTGGCACTCGTCGATCACCACGTACGAGAGGCGCCGGAGAAAGACCCCCCACCGGGCGTGCCCGGGCAGCAGGGAGTGGTGCAGCATGTCCGGGTTGGTCAGCACGAACCGTGAGTGCTGGCGCACCCATTCGCGCTCCTCGCGCGGGGTGTCGCCGTCGAAGGTGGCGGGGCGCACGCCGTCCAGGCCGAGCCGGGCGATCGCACGTAATTGGTCGGCCGCGAGCGCCTTGGTAGGTGACAGATACAGCACGGTCGCCTTAGGGTCCCTGGCGAGCGCGCTGAGAGCCGGCAGCTGGTACGCGAGGGATTTGCCCGACGCGGTGCCGGTGGCCAGCACGACGTGCGTGCCCTCCCAGGCGAGGGTGGCGGCGGCAGCCTGATGCTTCCACGGCGCGATGATCCGTTGCGCGGTGAACGCGTCGCGCACCGTGGGATCGGTCCATCCGGGCCATGGCGCCGCCTGCCCGGCCCGGGGTGGCACTCGCTCGATGTGCGTGATCGGTGACACCTCCGCCGCGGTGCCCCGATTTCGCAGTCGATGCAGCAGCTCAGCAGGACCGAAGGCGGTGGAGGTCACGCATTGCACTGTGACACCGGTATGCCCCGAACCTCAAACGGGTAGGACGGTGGGTGCCACGCGTCGCCCACTGTCGGTCGGTGGTTAGATTTCGCGGGGGGAGATCAGGGAGGAGGACCGATGGAGCTGTCGCTGGCGGACCGCACCGTCGCGGGTCACACCGTGCTCGAGGTCGGTGGTGAGGTTGACGTCTACACCGCCCCCCGGCTGCGTGAGCGGCTGATCGAGCTGGTGGACGCGGGTGCACGTGACGTGGTCGTCGATCTGGAGCGGGTCGAGTTCCTCGACTCGACGGGTCTCGGCGTGCTGGTCGGCGCCCTGAAACGCCTGCGAACCGCGCACGGGACGTTCGGTCTCGTCTGTGCGAAGGAGCCACTCCTCAAGATCTTCCGGATCACCGCGCTGGACCAGGTTTTCCCGATCTTTCCAACGGTCGAGGCGGCCACCGAACGCGACGGCAGCGGTCCTGTTTCGTGATGGCTACGGTTCGGCTCTCCTTCTCGCCGGCTCCGGTCCACGTGCGCACCGCGCGACTGGTCGGTGTCGCGGTCGCGCGCCGGGCGGGTGTCGCCGAGGAGCTGCTCGACGAGGTCCGGCTGGCGATCGGTGAGGCCTGCACGCGTGCCGTGACCCTGCACCGGCAGTACGGCCTCACCGAGCTGGTCACGGTGGAGATGTCCGACTCGGACTCGTACACCGTCCGGGTCATCGACCATGCCCCGATCGAGGCGAGTGTGGGGCTGACGAAGCTGCCCCCGGACGAGCTCGCCGACGAGTCGCTGACCGACGACGCGCTGACCACGGGTGTCGGATTTGCACTCCTTGCCGGATTTGTCGATGATTTGCAGGTGCGTCCGGTGGATGACGGCCCGGGCACCGAAGTTCGCATGGTCTGGCCTGTCGCTCGCCGCTGACGGCGGACTGAGCAGCGCAAAGAGATCAACCGCGACCTATACCCGCTCGCCGTCCCGCTAACACAGCGGCAAACATCACCGCGACACGGCTGTGCGCAGGTGTGACGATCGCCATATCGGCCCTATACAGTACGCGAGTTATCAGCTACTGCTGGTCCGCGTCCGCGGGCCTGGTCGGTCGTTCCCCGCGATCCGGGGAATGCGCCCGGAGGTCTCGTCCGCCGTCCGGGTGCGGTCGGTGTGTACAGGAGGACATTGATGTCCGGGACCTCGATAGACCTCGCCGCCGAGGGTGGCGGGGTGTCCCTGAGCGGTGCAAACCTCTCCTACGTCATCGTGGCGCTGGTGTTCGCGCTGGTGGCGCTCGGATTCGCCGCGATGTTCGTTCAATCCGTGCTGCGCAACGGGCGTGGCACACCCAAGATGCAGGAGATCGCCGGCGCGGTCCAGGAGGGCGCCTCGGCGTACCTGATCCGGCAGTTCCGGACCTTGGCGATCTTCGTAGTGATCGCGGTCGTGCTGCTGTTCCTGCTGCCGGTGCACGCCACCGAGAACGAAACGCTCGTCAAGATCGGTAGGTCGCTCTTCTTCGTCGTCGGCGCGATCTTCAGCGCGTTCATCGGCGGCGCGGGCATGGCCCTGGCCACCCGGGCGAACCTGCGGGTCGCCGCGGCGGCCGGTGAGGAGGGCGGCCGCGAGAAGGCGATGGGCATCGCGTTCCGTACCGGTGGTGTGGTCGGCTTCCTCACCGTGGGGCTCGGCCTGTTCGGCGCGGCCCTGGTCGTCCTGATCTTCAAGGGTGACGCGCCGACGGTGCTGGAGGGCTTCGGCTTCGGCGCCGCGCTGCTCGCGATGTTCATGCGGGTCGGCGGCGGCATCTTCACCAAGGCCGCGGACGTCGGCGCCGACCTGGTCGGCAAGGTCGAGCAGGGCATTCCGGAGGACGACCCGCGCAACGCCGCCACGATCGCGGACAACGTGGGCGACAACGTCGGTGACTGTGCCGGCATGGCCGCCGACCTCTTCGAGTCGTACGCGGTGACCCTGGTCGCCGCGCTGATCCTGGGTCAGGCGGCGTTCGGCCAGGACGGTCTGATCTTCCCGCTGATCGTCTCCACGGTCGGTGTGCTGATCGCGATCATCGGGGTCTTCATCACCCGCCTGCGCCGGAGCGACCGCAACGGACTCACCGCGATCAACCGGGCGTTCTACATCTCGGCCGTGATCTCCGCGATCGCGGTGGCCGTGGTCAGCTTCCTCTACCTGCCGAGTACCTTCGCCGGCTTCGGTGATGCCGGCATCGACGAGGGCGTCCTGGCGAGCGGGCGGAACCCGCAGCTGGTCGCCATCGGCGCGGTCGTGATCGGCATCGTGCTGGCCGCCGCCATCCAGGCGCTGACCGGGTACTTCACCGAGACCAACCGCCGCCCGGTGCAGGACATCGGCAAGTCGTCGCAGACCGGCGCGGCCACCGTCATCCTGGCCGGCATCAGCGTCGGCCTGGAGTCGGCGGTCTACTCGGCGCTGCTGCTCGGCGCCGGCGTCTACGGCGCCTTCCTGCTCGGCGGATCGTCGCTGACCCTGTCGCTGTTCGCGGTGGCGCTGGCCGGCACCGGTCTGCTCACCACGGTCGGCGTGATCGTGGCGATGGACACGTTCGGCCCGATCTCGGACAACGCGCAGGGCATCGCCGAGATGTCCGGTGACGTCGACGAGAAGGGCGCGCAGATCCTCACCGAGCTGGACGCGGTCGGCAACACCACGAAGGCGATCACCAAGGGGATCGCGATCGCGACAGCGGTCCTCGCGGCCACGGCGCTCTTCGGGTCGTACACGAACAGCCTGGCCAGCGCGCTGGCCGACGCCGGGGTGACCGACACGGCCGCCGAGATCCTCGCGGTGCTCAACATCGCGAACCCGCGCAGCCTGGTCGGCCTGCTGATCGGCTCCGCGGTGGTCTTCCTCTTCTCCGGTCTGGCGATCAACGCGGTGTCCCGTTCGGCGGGCGCCGTGGTGATGGAGGTTCGCCGCCAGTTCCGCGAGTTCCCGGGGATCATGGACTACTCGCAGCGTCCCGAGTACGGCCGGGTGGTCGACATCTGCACCCGGGACGCGCAGCGCGAGCTGCTCACCCCCGGTCTGCTGGCGATCATGGCCCCGATCGCGGTGGGCTTCGGGCTCGGCCCGGGCGCCCTGGCCGCGTACCTGGCCGGCGCGATCGGCACGGGCACGCTGATGGCGGTCTTCCTGTCCAACTCCGGCGGCGCGTGGGACAACGCGAAGAAGCTGGTCGAGGACGGCTCGTACGGTGGCAAGGGCTCCGAGGCGCACGCCGCCACGGTGATCGGCGACACGGTCGGCGACCCGTTCAAGGACACCGCCGGTCCGGCCATCAACCCGCTGCTCAAGGTGATGAACCTGGTCTCGCTGCTGATCGCACCGGCGGTCGTCGCGGTGAGCTACGGCGCGGACGCGAGCGTCGGTATCCGGGTCGGCGTCGCGGTCCTGGCCGTGGCGATCGTCACGGCCGCGGTCATCTGGAGCAAGCGCAAGCCGATCTCGATGGGCGACGACGTCTCCGGCGACGTCTCATCGGCGTCCGCCGCCGGTGCCGCCGACACCGCGAAGGCAGCGCAGGACGCCCGCGAGTCCTCGGCTTCACGGGTGAAGGACAACGTCTGACCTGTAAGAACAGCATGACGAAGGGCACCCGGACCCCGGGTGCCCTTCGCTATGACTCGATCGAGGCGTGTGGAGTGTCCGCCTGTGCCCGTACTCTGCTCCCATGCGCGCGGTCCGACCGATATCCCTGGCTCTCGTCCTCGTGCTCGCCGTGCCGCTGGCGGCCTGCTCCGGCCAGCCCGGCGCGCAGGCCTGGGCCGCTCTGGTCTGCACGTCGCTGAGTCCCTGGCGCAGCGAGATCGACTCGCTGACCAGCCGGGCCCAGGCGCAGATGACCGCGGAGACGACACCCGGCCAGGCCAAGGAGAACCTCGCCCGGCTCTTCGACGGCGCTGCGACGGCGAGCGAGCAGGCCCGCGTCGGTGTGGAGCGCGCCGGCGTGCCGGACGTGGACGACGGCGAGCGGATAGCCGATGGCTTCCTGGGCTCGCTGGCCGGCATCCGGGACGCTTACGGGCAGGCCCGCACCGGCATCGAGGCGCTCGCCACCCGGCCGACGGAGACGTTCTACGCCGAGGTCGGCAAGGTGCTCGACCAGCTCTCCGCGAACTACGAGAAGAGCAGCCTGGACACCACGAAACTGGAGTCGGTGGAGCTGCGCCAGGCCTTCGACTCACTGCCGGAGTGCCAGTGAGATTCGCTACGGAGCGCCGGTGAGATGACCGACGCGGGGTGGCCGCTGATACCGCGCGAGATCCTCCCTCCGCCGGTCCCGGTGGCGAAACGGGCCGTGCCACGCGGCACAGCGGGCCGGCACCCGGGTCATCAGCTGCCGATGTTCGGCGCGGAGACCTCGGAGCCGTCGCCGGCCGATCTCGCCGGTCTGCTGGCCGGTCCTGGCCACCTCGGCCGGATGGGCGGCACGGCGCGGGTCTGGGTCCAGGTGGATGCCGCCTGGCGGGTTCATGTGCTGGTCAATGAGCTGCGCACGCGCGGCCTTGCGGCCACGTGGGCTTCGGTCACCCCCGATTCGGTACGGGCGGAGCACTCACCCGCCGAGCCGGACGAAGAACCGGCATCGGGGGAGGAACCGGCACCGGCGGAGGAAGAGGAAACCGCCGAGGAGCCGGAACCACCGGCTCGGCTCTTCGAGGTGCGTACCGCGTACTCCCGAAGGTTGAACGCTCTGGCGAACGCCTGGCCGCAGGCCGCCACCCAGCTCTTCCTCAGCGGACCTCGGCTCCGGCTCTGGGTGGCCGCCGCGGGCGGCCGGAGAGGCGGCGGCTGGACACTCGGCCTGGATCCCGGCAAAGACCCCGATCCGGTCGATGCCGCGCTGGTCCGAGCGGGTCTGGCGGGCCGGGTGTCGGATGACGGACGGATCTATCTCATCACCGGCCGGCGACGACTCGCCCGGCTCGCCGAGCTGGTCGGTGAGCGTCCGTCAGCAGCACCCGAAGAGCTCTGGCCAGGCGGCGCAGCTGCGTGATCTTCACCGACTGTGTCCGACACGACACCGGTTTTCCGGTGTACGGTGTCGCGGTCGGACGCATGCGGTGGCCGGACCGTTACCATCCGACTGCGGGGCTCCCCGGGAATGCAGGCTTGTCCGGCGCGTTACGTTGAACATCTGTGCTCCGCCGGGCGAGACGGGGAGCGCCGAGTCTTGATAGCTGGGAGTGCCGTGCCGAGTAACGCCAGGACGACCCGTCTGGTCATCGTCGAGTCCCCGTCGAAGGCCAAGACGATCGCCGGTTATCTGGGCCCCGACTATCTGGTCGAGGCCTCCGTCGGCCACATCCGCGACCTGCCCCGCAACGCCGACGAGGTGCCGGCGAAATACAAGGGCGAGTCGTGGGCGCGGCTGGGTGTCGACGTCGACAACGGCTTCCACGCGCTCTACGTGGTCTCCGAGGGCCGCAAGCAGCAGGTCGCGAAGCTGCAGAAACTGGCCAAGGAAGTCGACGAGATCTTCCTCGCCACCGATGAGGACCGCGAGGGCGAGGCCATCGCCTGGCACCTGGTCGAGACGATCAAGCCCAAGGTGCCGGTCAAGCGGATGGTCTTCCACGAGATCACCAAGCCGGCCATCCAGGCCGCTGTGGCGAACCCGCGGGACATCGACCGTTCCCTGGTCGACGCGCAGGAGGCGCGCCGGATCCTGGACCGGCTCTACGGCTACGAGGTCAGCCCGGTCCTGTGGAAGAAGGTGATGCCGAAGCTCTCCGCAGGGCGTGTCCAGTCCGTCGCCACCCGCATCGTGGTGGAGCGGGAGCGGCAGCGCATGGCCTTCCGCTCCGCTGAGTACTGGGACATCCTGGCCCAGCTGTCCGTGCAGGGCCGGGTCGAGGGCGCTCGCTCGTTCCAGGCCACGCTCATCGCGCTGGACGGCGACCGGATCGCCACCGGCAAGGACTTCGAGCCCACCACCGGCCGGCTCAAGCCGGGTTCCGGCGCGGTGCAGCTGGACGGTGACGGCGCCCGCGGGCTGGCCGCCCGCCTGGCGGACCGGCCGTTCACCGTCACCCGGGTCGAGGAGAAGCCGTACCGCCGCAAGCCGTACGCGCCGTTCATCACCTCGACGCTGCAGCAGGAGGGCGCCCGCAAGCTGCGGTACTCCTCGGCACAGACGATGCGCACCGCGCAGAGCCTGTACGAGAAGGGCTACATCACTTATATGCGTACGGACTCGGTGAACCTCTCCGAGACCGCGATCGCCGCCGCGCGCCGCCAGATCGCCGAGCTGTACGGCGCGAACAACGTGCCGCCGCAGCCGCGCCGCTACACCACCAAGGCGAAGAACGCGCAGGAGGCGCACGAGGCGATCCGGCCCGCCGGTGACAACTTCCGCACCCCGGGTGAGGTCGCCAAGGAGCTGAGCACCGACGAGTTCAAGCTCTACGAGCTGATCTGGCGGCGCACCATCGCGTCGCAGATGACCGACGCGGTCGGCAACTCGGTGAGCGTCCGGATCCGGGCGGTCTCCACCTCGAACGAGGAGGCCGACTTCGCCGCCTCCGGCAAGACCATCACCGACCCCGGCTTCCTGCGCGCCTATGTGGAGTCGTCGGACGACGAGACCGCCGAGGCCGAGGACGCCGAGCGCCGCCTGCCGAACCTGGTGAAGGACCAGCCGCTGACCGCCGACGAGCTGAGCGCGGCCGGGCACCACACCTCGCCGCCGGCTCGCTACACCGAGGCCTCGCTGGTCAAGGCCCTGGAAGAGCTGGGCATCGGGCGTCCTTCGACGTACTCCTCGATCATGCAGACGATCCAGGACCGGGGGTACGTGGAGAAGCGCGGCCAGGCGATGATCCCGTCGTTCCTGGCGTTCGCGGTGATCGGGCTGCTCGAGGGCCACTACCCACGGCTGGTGGACTACAACTTCACCGCCGCCATGGAGGGCCAGCTCGACGACATCGCGGCCGGCGAGCACACCCAGCTGGACTTCCTCACCTCCTTCTACTTCGGCAGCCAGACGAGCGGCGCGGACGAGGAGATCGCCCGGGCCGGTGGCCTGAAGAAGATGGTCACCGAGAACCTCAGCGCGATCGACGCCCGCGTGGTCAACTCGATCCCGCTCTACGTCGACGAGGAGAACCGGCAGGTCGTGGTCCGGGTCGGCCGCTACGGGCCGTACCTCCAGCGCCGGTCGCCGTCGGCCGAGGGCGCCGAGGAGCAGGCCGAGGACCGCGCCTCGATCCCGGACGGGATGGCCCCCGACGAGCTCACCCCGGAGAAGGTGGCGGAGCTCTTCCTGGCCGGCAACGGCGACCGGACGATCGGCCAGGACCCGTCGACCGGCGAGCAGGTGGTGGTCAAGTCCGGCCGCTACGGGGCGTACGTGCAGAGCGGCGAGCGCAGCTCGTCCCTGTTCGCCTCGCACTCGCCGCAGACGCTCACCCTCGACGAGGCGCTGAAGCTGCTCTCGCTGCCCCGGATCCTCGGCAAGGACGCGGAGGGCAACGAGATCGTGGCGCGCAACGGGCGCTACGGGCCGTACATCCAGCGGCTCAAGGACTCCCGCTCGCTGGACAGCGAGGAGAAGCTCTTCACCGTCACGCTGGACGAGGCGCTGGCCCTGCTGGCCCAGCCGAAGCTCCGGCAGCGCGGGGCGGCCAAGCCGCCGCTGCGTGAGCTGGGCCCGGACCCGGTGACCGAGAAGCCAATGGTGATCAAGGACGGCCGCTTCGGGCCGTACGTGACCGACGGCGAGACGAACGCGACGCTGCGGCGCGGTCAGACGCCGGAGGAGATCACCATCGAGCAGGCGTCCGAGATGCTCGCCGAGAAACGTGCCAAGGGCCCGGCGCCGAAGAAGAAGGCGGCCGCGAAGAAGGCCCCGGCGAAGAAGGCGGCCGAGACCCCGGCGAAGACGGCGGCCGCCAAGAAGACGACAGCTGCCAAGACGACCGCTGCCAAGACGACGGCCGCCAAGAAGACGACGGCCGCGAAGACCACCGCCGCGAAGAAGGCGCCCGCGAAGAAGGCGGCGCCGCGTAAGGCCGCCGCCTCCGCGAGCGAGTAGGAGTCAGGCTCCCAGCACCCGGTCCAGGTATTCGTTGGTGAAGACCCGGGCCGGGTCCAGGCGGTCGCGGACCGCGACGAAGTCATCGAACTTCGGGTACGCGGGACGCAGGTTCGCGGCGGTCCGGTAGTGCAGCTTGCCCCAGTGCGGACGCCCGCCCAGCGGCTCGCACAGCGACTCGACGGCCTTGAAGTACGGCTCGTACTCGCTGCCGAGGAACTGGTGCACAGCGACGTACGCGGACTCCCGGCCGTACCCGTGTGACAGCCAGACGTCGTCCGGGCCGGTGAACCGCACCTCGACCGGGAACTGCACCTTGAACGGCAGCACGTCGTAGATCCGGGGGAGCGCGTCGAGCACCTCGGGAAGGGCGGCGCGCGGGATCTCGTACTCCATCTCGGTGAACCGCACCCGGCGGGGCGAGCAGAAGACCCGGTCGGACCGGTCGGTGTAGGTCCGCCGGCTCAGCGCGCGGGCCGCGAAGCCGTTCAGCGCCGGGACCGTGCCAGGCACCCGCTGGCCGACCTCGCAGACGCCCTGCCAGAGGGTGTTGGAGAGGAACTCGTCGTCGAGCCAGCCGCGGAATCGCGACAGCGGCTTGTCGTTCACGCCCACGATGTTGTTGCGCTTGAGCTGCGCCCGGTCGGTGTACGGGTACCAGTAGAACTCGACGTGATCGTTCGCCGGGATCCAGTCCTCCAACCCGGCCAGCACGTCGGCCAGCGCCATCGGACGCTCGTCGGCGTGCAGCACGAACTCCGGCACGCAGCGCAGCGTCACCTCGACGAGGATGCCGAGGGCGCCGAGTCCGAGCCGGACCGCCTGGAACTCCGGGGCGTCCGTGGTGAACCGCTCGACCTTGCCGGCCGCTGTCACCATCGTCACCGCCTCCACGCTGGACGCCAGCGTGGAATGTGCGGCGCCGGTGCCGTGGGTGCCGGTGGAGATCGCGCCGGCGACCGTCTGCGCGTCGATGTCGCCCAGATTCGGCATGGCCAGCCCGTTCTCCGCGAGTACCGCGTTGAGAGTGGACAGCCGCATCCCGGCCTGTACGGTGACCAGTGGCCCGTCGATCCCGACGAGTTGGTTGAGGCGGTGCACCGTCATCCGCTGGTCGTCGGCGACAGCGATCGCGGTGAACGAGTGCCCACTGCCGACAACTTTGACCCGCCGCCCGTTTGCCGCTGCCTGGTTCACTGAGGCTGCGACTTCGTCGACACTGCCAGGGGTCATGACCTCCGCGACGGACTCCTGGTTGCGTCCCCAGTTGGTCCAGCGCCGCGCGTTAACGGGTGTAGTCATTCCGGCTTTTGTCCTCCATCCGAGCGGACACCCGTACCTGGCGTCCCGTCGATGCGCCTCGCTCGTTGATCCGAGTAACGTTCGATTTAACACTGAGATTTATTCATGACCTTGCTGCTCGTGAACAGATCTCACTGCTGAGAGGGAGTGGCGACGCGTGTCGACACCAACCGTCAGCACCGGTCCGCTGCGGCGGGTTCCGGTGCAGGGCAGAAGCGTTGCCCGGGTACAGCGCATGCTCGACGCGTGCGCCGAGCTGGTGGACGAGGTCGGTTATGAAGGGCTGACCACCACTTTGCTGGCCGAGCGCGCCGAAGTCGCCATCGGCTCGGTCTACCAGTTCTTCCCGGACAAGAGGGCCATCGTCCAGGCTCTGGCGCTGCGCAACATGGACGCGTACCTGCAGAGTCTCTCCGATCGATTCGCCAGCGAGACGTTCACCCATTGGTGGGACGCCGTCGATGCGGCCATCGACGGCTACATCCACATGCACCGCAGCGTTCCCGGTTTCCGGACGCTGCACTTCGGTGACGTGGTGGACCTGCACCTGCTCGACTCCGACCGGGACAACAACGCGGTCATCGCCGAGCGCCTGGCCGAGCTTCTGGTCGAGCAGTTCCAGCTGATCGACCGGGTCCGGCTGCGGTTCGCGCTGCAGATCTCGGTGGAGGCGGCGGACGCGCTGATCAAGCTGGCGTTCCGGCGTGACCCGGCCGGCGACGAATCGGTGCTCGTCGAGGCCAAGGCGTTGATAAGGGAATACCTGCACCGCCACGTCGACGCCTGAGGCATCAGCCCAGGAAAGCACGGCCTTCTCCGCGGTACGTGGGGGCCGGTGTCGCTGTGTCACCGTCGATCAGCTGTAGCTCGTTGACGCGTTCACACAGCTCGCCGGCCTTGGCGTGCCGGAACCAGACCCGGTCGCCGGGACGCAGCTCGTCGGCGGCCGGCCCGAGCAGGGGCGTCTGCACCTCGCCGGCGCCCTCATCGCCCTTGAACCTCAGGCCGTCCGGCAGGTAGGGCGTCGGGAGGCGGGACGCCTCGGCCGGGCCGGACGCGATCCAGCCGCCGCCGAGCACCGTCGCGATCCGGGGCGCCGGGCGGCGGACCACCGACAGCGCGAAGAACGCGGCGGGCGCCGGACGCCAGCTGCGGTACGTGTCGAAGAGCGTCGGGCCGTACAGCCCGGAGCCGGCTGTCACCTCGGTGACGGCCGGGTCGGCGCTGGTGGCGGCCACGCTCCCGGTGCCGCCGCCGTTGACGAACTCCAGGTCGGCGTGCTCCCGGATCGCGCGCACCGCGGCGGAGCGCCGGGCCAGCAGCTCGGGAAGCGCCTTCTTCTGCATCAGGCGGATGGCCCGCGCGCGCAGCGCCCGGCCGGGCGGGTCGTCGCCCACTCCGGCGATGTGCGCCTCGTAGGACATCACGCCGACCAGCTGGAACCCCTGACGCGTACTGATCTTGCGGGCCAGCGTGCCGGCCTGGACGGCGGAGTGCACCGGTGACCGCCGGACGCCGACGTGCAGGGGGCCGGCGGGCTTCCAGGAGGCGTCCACGTCGATGCAGAGCCGGATCGGCGGGCGGGCGCCGGGGGTGGAGGTCTGGTCGATCAGGTCGAGCTGAGCCGGGTGGTCGACCATCACGGTGACCGCGGCGGCCAGGGCCGGGTCGGCGGCGAGCTCGCGCAGCGCGGTCCGGTCGGCTGTGGGGTACGCCACCAGGACGTCGTCGGTCACACCGGTGCGCACCAGCCAGATCGCCTCGGGCAGCGTGTACGCCATCACGCCGTTCCAGCCGGGGCGGGTCAGGACACGCTCCAGCAGCGCCCGGCACCGCACGGACTTGCTGGCCACGCGGATCGGCTTGCCCGCGGCGCGGCGGGTGAGCTCGTCGGCGTTGGCGTCGAAGGCGGCCAGGCTCACCGCGGCGACCGGGGTCTCCAGGTGATCGGTGGCCTGGTCGAGTCGCTGGCGCAGGGCAATGCGGTCAGTCACCACGTCAGCACGGTATCGCCTTCCGAGGGTAATGCGAAAGACATTCATCTCTGTTCCACCCGAACGTGCGGATCCGGCGCGTTGATGCGCCGTGCTGATCCGCGGGACCCTGCCGGACCCTCGGTGAGCTGCGGCGGCCGGATACAGTGCTCCGGGCAAGTGACCACGGGAGGTAAGGGCCATCAGTACCGAACAACGCCAGGACGGCGGCCCAGTCGACCTCTCCGGGGCGGCAGCGCTACGGTCCGTCCTCCGGCTGCGCGGCTTCCGCCGGCTCTGGCTCGTCCTCGCGGCGGCCTCCTTCGGCGACTGGATCGGCATCCTCGCCACCGGCCTGTTCGCGTCCGCGCAGTTCGAGAACCCGGCGGCACAGGGCGCCGCGTTCGGCGGGACCATCGCCGTGCGCCTGCTGCCCGCGCTGCTGCTCGGCCCGATCGCCGGTGTGATCGCCGACCGGTTCGACCGCCGTTACACGATGGTGATCGTCGACCTGCTGCGGTTCGTCATCTACCTGTCGATCCCGCTCGTCCCGCTGTTCGGCGGGTCACCGGCCCTGACCGTCGCCTGGGCCACCATCGCCACCTTCCTCGGCGAGACGATCACCCTGATCTGGATTCCGGCCAAGGAAGCGGCGGTTCCCAACCTCATCCCGAAATCGCGGATCGAGATCTCCAACCAGCTGACGCTCGTCACCACGTACGGGATCACGCCGATCCTGGCGGCCCTGTTGCTCTCCGCCCTGACCGCCGGCCTCCAGCAGTCCGGCGCCTCCCTGCCGGACTGGGCACAGCCGATCCAGATCGCGCTCTACATCAACGCCTTCTCCCGGCTGGCCACCGCGATCGTGGTGTTCTTCGGCATCAAGGAGATCGGCGGCAAGAGCCCGGCGCGTGAGATGGCCGCCGAGCAGAGCATGAGCAAGCAGTTCACCGCGGGCTGGAAGTACATCGGCAGCACCCCGCTGGTCCGTGGCCTGGTCGTCGGCATCTTCGGCGCGTTCGCGGCCGGCGGTGTGGTGATCGGCGCGGCCCGCACCTACGCGGTCTCGCTCGGCGCCGGTGAAGCCGCGTTCTACCTGCTCTTCGGCACCATCTTCATGGGTCTCGCGCTGGGCATCGGACTCGGCCCGATGATCGTCCGGGAACTCTCCCGCCGCCGCTGGTTCGGGATGAGCATCGTGCTCGCCAGCGGCTCGGTGATGTTCCTCGGCCTCGCGTTCCACCTGTCGATGGCGCTGGTCGGCGCCCTGCTCGTGGGCGCCGGTGCCGGCATGGCGTTCCTCGCCGGCACCACCCTGCTCTACGGCGAGATCGCCGACGAACTGCGCGGCCGGGTCTTCGCCGTCGTGCAGATCGGCGTCCGCATGGTCCTGCTCCTGGCGATCACCCTCTCCGGGTTCCTGGTCGGCCTCGGCAGCTCCCGCCAGGTCGACCTGGGCGCGTTCAGCATCGACGTCTCGGCCACCCGGGTGCTGCTGCTGGTGGCCGGCGCGATCGGCATCTGGGTCGGCATCGGCTCGTTCCGGCAGATGGACGACAAACCGGGCGTGGCCGTCCTGGCCGACCTGTGGGGCTCGCTGCGCGGGCGCCCGCTATCCCCGGCCGAGTCGTTCGTCGCGCCCGGCGTCTTCGTGGTCTTCGAGGGCGGCGAGGGCGCCGGCAAGTCGACGCAGGTCACGCTGCTCGCCGAAGCGCTGCACAAGGAGGGCCGGGACGTGGTCGTCACCCGCGAGCCGGGCGCGACCGACCTGGGCTCCCGGATCCGGGGGCTGGTGCTGAACAAGGCGGAGGACGCGCCGTCCGCGCGGGCCGAGGCGCTGCTCTACGCCGCCGACCGGGCACATCACGTCGCCACGGTGGTGCGGCCGGCGCTCGCCCGCGGTGCCGTCGTGGTCAGCGATCGGTACGTCGACTCGTCTCTCGCTTACCAGGGCGCCGGACGTACCCTCCCGGTCCAGGAAATCTCCTGGCTGTCCTCCTGGGCGACCGGCGGTCTCAAGCCCGACCTCGTGGTGCTGCTCGACGTGGAACCCGGCGTGGGGCTGACCAGGGTCGACTCGCGGGGTGGCAGCGCCGACCGCCTGGAGAGCGAGTCACGGGCCTTCCACGAGCGGGTCAGGTACGCGTTCCTGGACCTGGCCGCGGCCGACCCCAAGCGTTACCTGGTGCTGGACGCGTCCCGGCCGGTCGAGGAGCTGGCCGCGGCGGTCACGGAGCGGTTGTCCGGCATGCTGGGCGCGGTCGACGAGTCCTGACGCTCTTGTTTCGGGTGGGCTCGGCCGCGAATATCGGGTGGGCTCGGCCGCGAATTTCGGGTGGGCTCGGCCGCGCGTTTCGGGGCTCGGCCGCGCGTTTCGGGTGGGCTCAGCCGCGCCACAGGGTGACCATCATCGCCTCCAGGGCGATGTCCGGTTTCACGTTGCGCTCGATCGCGTCCTGGCAGGCCAGCACCGCCTCCAGGCGACGCAGCACGCTTTCCGGTGACCACTTGCCGGCCGCGGCTGCCGAGACCTGCTCGATGTCGCCGTGCACCACGGCGACCGGCGCCCGCATCGAGGTGACGAGCACGTCCCGGTAGAACCCGGCCAGATCTTTCAGCGACCGGTCCAGCACGTCCCGCTGAGACCGGGTGGACCGGGATTTCTGCTTCTTCTCCAGCTCCTTGATCTGGCCGGCGGCGCCACGCATCGCGGTGGTGGCGCCGCGACCGGTGCCGCCCGCGCCGAGCGCCTGCTCCAGCGCGGCACGCTCCGCCGCGTCCGTCTCGACGACCGCGTCGAGTGCCTCCCGGCGGGCCGAGTTCACCATGGCCTGCGCCGCGTCGAAACACGCGCCGATGCTGCTCAGCCGGCGCGGCACCGCCAGCACCTCCTCGCGCCGCAGACGCGCCTCCTGGTCGGTGGCGAGCTGCCGGGCCCGCTCCACGTCACCCTGCGCCGCCGCGGCCGCCCAAGCCGCCTGCTCGGGATCGATCCCGTGCCGCTGCACCAGCACGTCGGCGACCGCGGCCGCCGGCGCCTGCCGCAGCGCCACCACCCGGCACCGGGACCGGATCGTCACCGAGATGTCGTCCGGATGCACCGACGGGGTGCAGAGCAGGAACACGGTCCGCGGTGACGGCTCCTCGACGGCCTTGAGCAGCGCGTTGCTGGCCCGCTCACCGAGCCGGTCGGCGTCCTCGACGATCACCACCTGCCAGCGCCCGGCCGACGGCGAGCTCGCCGCCCGCAGCACCAGCGCCCGCATGTCCTTGACACCGATCGAGAGCCCCTCCGACCTCTCGATGCGCACGTCCGCATTCGTCCCGGTCAGCGTCGTGTGGCACCCGTGGCACTCGCCGCACCCGGTGCCGTCCCGCTCACACTGCAGCGCCGCCGCGAACACCCGTGCCGCCGTGGAACGCCCGGCGCCCGGCGGCCCCGTGAAGATCCAGGCATGCGTCATGCCGCCGCCACCGGCCGCGTCACCCGCAACCACGCGCGCCGCAGCAGAGGCCGCCCGGCGAAGCGTTTCCACCGGCTCGTCCTGCCCCACCAGTTCAGCAAAGACGTCATGCACCCGACGATCGTATTGCGACCCCCCGACAACAGGCACACGCCATGTCAGCCCACCCCACCCGCCGCCCCGTCGTCGCGGTCCCCACCTCCCAGCGCCGCCGCCGAGCCGTAGCCCGCGCAGGTGAACCGTCGTCCTAGCCTGCGCTGGCTACGGCTGGCCGGTCCGAGCCGTAGTTCACGCAGGTGAACCGTCGTTTTAGCCTGCGCTGGCTACGGCTGGCCGGTCCGAGCCGTAGCCCGCGCAGGTAAACCGTCGTCGTAGCCTGCGCTGGCTACGGCTGGCCGGTCTGAGCCGTAGTTCACGCAGGTAAGGCGCCGTTTTAGCCTGCGCTGGCTACGGCTCGGCTGTCCGAGCCGTCGTCCACGCATCTGAAACGCCGTCATAACCTGCTCCGACTACGGCTCGGCCCGCCCCTGGCCGGATCTTGGCTGGTCCATGGCCGGATCTTGGACGGGTCTTAGGCGGCTTTCGGCTGGGCCGTGTCGTCGCGCGGGCCACTCCGGGGAGCTGCGGGTGGTCACCCTCGATCGCGACTGACGTAGACGGCGGCCATCGCGACCGACGTAGACGGCGGCCACCCGGGCACCCGGGCGGCGCGACCCGGCGGCGACCACCCGCCCCCCCGGATGACCATGAAAAGTCAGCCGTTTGATTACTTTCGGTCACCCTTATGGCGATCTTCGTTACGGTCGGTCCTGAACTATCGGTTATCCACAGGGGACGTTCGTGGCGTAGCGGGACGGTCACCGAAGCGGTACGGTCTGTTGCCGGAGCGCAACGGCGGCATGACACGCGGTGAGGAGCCGGAATGGCCCGCGAGATCGACGAAGCGTGGATCGACGAGGCGATCGAGCGGTATCGGCGTGTCGAGGACCTGCGTGCCGAGTTCGATCGCGCGGTGTCCGCACATTCTGTCTCGGTGCACTCGCCGGACCAGTCGATCGAGGTCGTGGTCACCGCCGCCGGCACCATCGTGGACGTCCGGCTGCATGGTGAGCTGCGCCATCGTGTGCCGGCCGAGTTCGCGGCCGAGATCAAGGCCGCGGTGGTGAGCGCGGCGGAGGCCGCCCGGTGGGCGAGGGAAAAACTGCACGGCGAAGTTTTCGGATCGTTCCGCACGCTGGAGGGGCACTGAGGTGGACCGACTCGCCGACCAGATCGACAACGCGGCGGCTGTTCTGTCGACGATGGACCGACAGATGCCGTTGCTGACACCGGCCGCCGCCGCGTTCGGCGCCGACGACGCGGGCCGGCCCGGGCGGATCGGCCGTGCCCTCTACGCCGGCTGGACCGCGGTGCTGGCCGCGCGTGCCCGGGAGGCGGCGAACGCGTCCGCGAGCCTGGCCGAGATGGCCCGTTCGGTGCGGGCGGGTGCCCGCGCCTATGCCGAGACTGACGAAGCGGTCCGGCACAGGTTCCACCGGGAGCTGTAGATGATGGACCGGCTGGATCACCTGCTCGACGCCGCGAGCCCGCTGCTGGACCGGGTTGATCGGGTGCTCTCCACGGTCGGCGCGCCGGAGGGCCACCCGGTCTGGCCGGAGCTGCGCCGGGTGCGCGTGCTGCCGGGCGACGCGGCCCGCGCGGTGGGTGCGCTCTATCCGGAGGCGATCCTCGACGCGGTGCCCGAGCTGCGTGCTGACGCGCGGGCCTACGCTGCGGTCGCCGATGCGTTGCCGCTGGCGGGTGCGTGGGAGGGCGAGGCCGCCGATGCGTACGAGCAAGCCCGTCGCCGCACCGCCGAACACCTCAACGGCGGTCCGGAGAGCCTGGGGCACCGGATGGAGGCGACAGCCGACCTGGCCGACGCGTTGACCGCCTGGATGGCGCGTTCTCGTGGCGATCTGGCAGCGATGCTGGCCGCCGTCCTGACCTCGGCGGAGGCCGTGGCGCTCACCGCCGGGGACCTCCCGCCGGACGAGGAGGCTCGGCTGGCCGCCGACGTGGCAGCTCCGGTGCTGCGGACGGTGGCCGACAGCTACGACCGGGGTGAGGCGCTGCTGGACGCATCGGTGTCCCTGCAGACGTGACGTCCGGGTGGGGCGGTCGCCCGGCCGCCACCGGGCGACCGTCCACTTTGTGTGCCGCTCAGAACTCCCGGCGCCGGTGGCTGCTCAGGAGGAACGCGCACACTCCGCCGATCACCATGCCCGAACCGGCCAGCAGCAACGGGACCAGGCCCGGCCCGGTGATCGGCAGACCGGCCGCGCCGGCCGGGGAGACACCGGGTGAACCGGGTGCGGCGGGCGGAGAGGGGTGGCCGGTGGAGCGTTTCGGCGCCACTGCGGCGCCGTCGAGCACGCCGAGGCTGAGGTCGGCGACCACTGCTGACGACTGGTGGCCGGTGGTGGCGGGACCGTCGTCACCCCGTACCAGGGAAATCTTGATCGCAGTTGCCCGCGCCGCGATGGCCTTGCCCTTGGTGGCCTGGCGTGCCGCGCCGAGAGAAATGTGCAGCTTCGCACCGGTCGGGGAGGTCGGTGCCGGAGCGTTCTCCGACTCGGGCGCGGCGGGCACGCCGGGGATCGACGGCAGGGGCAGCGGGTCAGCGGCCGGGAGCAGCGACGGGAGCGACTCCGGAGGCGTCGCTGGATCACTCAGCGTGATGTCATGGCGGTCACCCGGCGTGTCGAGAAGGGTCCGCTCGCCCTCCCGCGTGGTGATCTCGACGACGGCCGGCTCGTATGCGGCCTCGCCGCGCCCGCCGGAGGACATGCTGACCCGCAGCGTGGCCGCCCGCAGCACCCGGAGGCGCACCTCGCCGTCGACCAGGCTGATCTTTCCGGCGTTCAGGGTGGTGGTCGACACCGACTCCGTCTCGCCGTCGCGCTTGCGCAGACCGGTGCTGCTGGTCGCCGAGAACGCCTCCGGCACCCGGACCAGTGACTGGTTGCCGCCGCCGGTCAGCGTCACCCGGTTCAGCGCGGCGGCGGACTCGGACGACTCGCCGGTGACGCTCGCGCAGGCCAGCCCGTTGTTCCAGCGGGCGTGCGCGGTGAGCGTGCCAGGTCCGGTACGCAGCGGGCCGAAGCGTTTCGTGCTGACGCGCTGCCGGCTCGCCGTGCGGTTGTCCGGCGGCGCCTGCTGCAGGACGAGATCGTTGCGGGATCCGCCGGAGACGCGGCCGTCGAGGGTGCGGGCCGCCGCCGCTGACTTGATCTCACCGCCCGCGATCAGGACGCTGCGGACGTCGCCCAGCGCTACCCCGCTGATCGCGGGGGGCGTTTTCGGCTCGCCCTCGGTCGTGCCACGGTCGCCCGGCTCCGCGGTTGATCGTGGTGCCGGGTCTGCGGCCGTTGATCGTGGTGCCGGCTCCGCGGCCGTTGATCGTGGTGCCGGCTCCGCGGCCGTTGATCGTGGCGCCGGCTCCGCGACAGCGCCCAGCTCCAGCCGATTGATTCGGAGCACCTGCGCACTGGATTGAGCGGCGTGACTGCCCGGCGAGGTGCAGCGGGCGTTCTGGGCGAGCGCGGGCAGCGGCGCCGTGAGCGCGCCCGCGAAGCCCAGCGCAACGACACTGGCGGCCACCGACCTGGGGGGTGTCATGGCAGTTCCTTTCGACGTGTCGTCTACGGGACTGGCCAACGACTGTCGATTGGGGCGGTTGCGCAGCATCTATGCGACAACCCTCGCGGGTAGGTCAAAACCGGCATTTGGTACGGCTTGCTGTCCGTCGTAGGGTTGTCGCATGGGCATGCTGTGCGCGGTCAGCTTCAACCGGTACGGCCGTCTCTACTACCTCGATCCGAACGGGTTCACCCCGTCCGTCGGTGATCGCGTTCTGGTCCCGACCGACGACGGCCCCGAGGTGGCGGAGTGCGTCTGGGCGCCGCAATGGGTCAGCGAGGAGACCGACGGTTTCCCCAAGGTGGTCGGGCTCGCCGACGACGGCGACCTGCGCCGCGACGAGCTGCTGCGCAAACGCAAAGCCGAGGCGAAAGTCGCCGCCAAGAAACTGATCAAGGCGCACGACCTGCCGATGAAGGTGGTCGCCGTGGACCACGTCCTGGACCAGGGCGGGTCACCGGGCAGCGCCCGGACGACGATCTATTTCACCGCGCCGCACCGGGTCGACTTCCGCTCCCTGGTCCGCGACCTCGGCGCGACCCTGCACTGCCGGGTCGAGCTGCGCCAGCTCTCCGCCCGTGACTCCGCCCGCGTGCAGGGCGGCATCGGCTCGTGCGGGCGGGATTTGTGCTGCGCCACGTTCCTCACCGACTTCGAGCCGGTCACCATCCGGATGGCGAAAGACCAGGATCTGCCACTCAATCCGCTGCGCATCTCCGGCGCCTGCGGGCGGCTGATGTGCTGCCTCAAGTACGAGCATCCGCTGTACCAGAAATTCCAGGCCTCCGCGCCGGCGGTCGGCACCCGGGTCACCACCGCCGAGGGCGACGGCCGGGTCGTCGGGCACAGCGTCCCGAAAGACGAGGTGGTGGTCCGCCTCGACGCCGACGGTTCGCGCTGCTCGTGCAGCCGCGCCTCGGTCTGCGGCCCGCGCCAGGCCCACGACGCGCACTACGACGCTACGGCCGCGGCCCCTGCGGACCCGCAACCCTGACCGGCGGCTCGATCCGGTGCGGGGTCAGCGGGGTCTCCGGGCGCAGCCACGGGCTCTGCGGTGATCCCTGAGGGTCGGGCACCCACTTGTGGCAGACCTTCTTCAGCCCGATCGGGTGGATCGTCAGTGTCCCGTGCGCGTCGATGTGCATCCGCAGGAAACTCTTGCCGTCCTCGATGCCCTGACCGGCGAAGAGCTCGTTGACGTTGACCCCGAACCGGGCCGCGATCAGCAGGTAGAGCGCGGTCAGCTGGGTCGACAGCACCGCGATCAGCGGCCCGTACACGACAGCGGCGACCACCAGCGGCCACGGCCACGGCCAGTCCCGGAAGTCCAGCCGCAGCCAGACGAACGTCCCACCGGCCGCCAGGGCGATCTGGGCGAAGCCGTGCAGGATGCCGAGGATCCAGTACCGGGCGCGCTTCGGTGACGAGGCGGGCGGCGGCTGAGCGAACAGGGTCGTCGCCGCCATGATCACGAGGAGCATCAGCGCCAGCGGGATCGTGAACAGCTTCAGGATGCTGCCGTCCTGTCGGGAGGCGGCCGCGCCGGCCATCGCCAGCATGGTCAGCGTCTGAATGATCCCGAGCATCGTGGCGAAGCCCTTGTTGCGGCGAGGCAGCCGGTGGAACACGCCCCGGCCCCAGCGGTGGGACATGGCCGCGTCCGGGAAGCTCTTCTTCAGCCGGTACGTCCGGCTCCGGCTCTTGCTCCGGGTCAGCGTCTCCTTCGGCGGCACCGTCAGCTCACCCGGCAGATTCTGCGTCCCCAGCGTGTACGCCCCGCCGCCGCCGCAGGTGATCAGCTCCCGGTCGTCGCCGGTGTAGCGCGCGTAGTGGTGCAGGTCACCGGAGACGAGCACCCGGACGTGCGCCCGCGCCGGCGCCAGAATCGTCCGGATGAAGTAGTCGACAGCGTCGTACCTCTCCGGCGTGTCGGCCGCCTTCACCCAGGCCGGCGACGGGGTCATCAGGATGACCCGGTCGTCCGGCCCGACCTGCTCGGCGGCCCGTTCGAAATACAGCAGTTGCGGATCGTCGATGTACGCCCCGAACTGCTCGTCCACCGCGAAGAGCCACCAGTTCCCCGGCAGCTTCACCGCGAAGTACGACCGGCGCTGCTCGGTCCGCCAGCCGCCGATGTAGCCGTCCTTGCGGCGAGCGAAGAGACGCAGGAAAGCCGTCAGACCGTCGTACCAGTCATGGTTGCCCGGCAGGGCGAAGAGCGTGGGCCGTGGCTCGCCGGCCGGCGCCTCCGGCAGGGCCGCGCGGTACGGTCCCTTCATCCGGTTCTCGTAACCGTCGCCGCTGGCCAGCGGATAGACCTGGTCCCCACCCATCAGCAGCAGCCGGCCGCGCGGCAGCCGCTCGCCGTCCACCTCCAGCTCCGGCTGGGCGAGCAGATAGGCCACCGAGTACGTCGCGTCGAACCCGTCCCCGAGGTCCGCCACGTAGTCCAGCCACAACTCGCCGTCCGCCGTCGACGAGTGGTCGAAGACGTCGTCGTCCAGAGCGTTCTGCAGCTCACGCTTGTCCAGGTAGGCACCGAACAGGATCGCCAGCAGCGCCCGCAGCCCGGTGCTGAGCAGCAGCAGCGGCGAGAGCCAGCCGATCGGCCCTCTCGGCGTGAAGCCCAGCTCCTGCGGGTGCAGACTGCTCGGCCGCTCCGGAACCGTCTGCTCCGACTCCACCGGATCCTGCCGCGGAACGAAGGCCATCGAACGATCGTAGTCGCGGCGAGGGGGATGTGCCGTCCCCGTGCGGACGGTTCCGGACAATGCCGTACACTGACTTCTCGTTGCCGCCTTAGCTCAGTCGGCTAGAGCGACGCACTCGTAATGCGTAGGTCGACGGTTCGATTCCGTCAGGCGGCTCCACGAGAAACCCCAGGTCATAAGGCCTGGGGTTTCTGCATTTGAAGATCGAAAAGCTGTGACGCTCTGCAATGGGGGCACTGCCGCGTCGGCATCCTGTCCATAAGCCGCCCGGGCGGGGTGACTACAGGTCTTCCACGCATGCCTCGCCTTCGGGGATGTCCATGGCGGCCATGGCGTCCGGGTCCGTCACAACCCAGCCCCGCACCACCCAGGAGTCGCGGTCGGTGCGGTGCGCGGAGTGCTCGCTGTGCATCTTGCCGGGGTGATCCGGCAGGTCACCGCTGTGGCTTGAGCAGCCAGTCGACCGGAGGGCTGACCAGCGGTCGCAACACCCGCACCGCAGGCCTGCTGGCGGTGATCCAGACCAGCGCGACGACCGCGGCGACCAGCAGCAGCAAGGCTGCGATGTTGTCGACCTGGCGGGGGAGGGACGACCAGGCGAAGGCGAGGACGACGAACCCGTGCAGCAGGTACGGGTACATGGAGTTGGCTCCCCAGCCCGTGAGGACCGTCTGGCGACGGGGAGCAAGCATCATGATCGCCCAGATCATCGCCACCCCCACGGCCATCAGACCGAGCCGGATCAGGATGCCCTCGCTCACCTCCACCTCGAGCCGCTGGTAAGCGCTGTTCCAGTACACCCAGGCGTTCGACAGGCGCGAGGCGACCAGATAGGCGATCGGCACGGCGGCGACGAGCACGGCGACCGCGGTCAGCTGCACGAGCCGAGACGGGCGGTACGCGAGCTTGCCGCGACCGAGCCAGACGCCGAGGACGAAGAAGGGCAGCATTCCCGCCACCCGGTTCAAGGACAGGGGGTGACCGAGCACCGTGGCCACCGTGGTTGTCACCCGGCTAGGGTGCCGGTCGGTCGATATCCGGGCTAGCAGGTGTGGGAAAGATCACCCACCGTGAGGTCGTCCCGCCACGTATCGACGTCTGCCTTTTCGTTGCCGGGGTGATCTCAATAGACTTCCGGGATGCGGCCGGAGGCGGAATGGGACGTCGCTGTGGTCGGGGGCGGCCCGGCGGGCCTCGCGGCGGCTCATGCCGCTGCCTCGGCCGGCGCCCGGGTGGTGGTGCTGGAGCGGGCCGAACATCCCCGCTACAAGACATGTGGTGGCGGGCTGCTCGCGCCGTCCGTGGCGTTGAGCGCCGACAAGTTCACCGTTCCGGCTCGGGACCGGATCAATGCGGTGACCTTCACCCACGACGGGCGGCGGGCCTTCACCCGCAGGTCGGCCGGGGAGCCGGTGGTCACGATGGTGCGCCGGGACGACTTCGACTCTGCCTGGTGCCGCGCGGTCGTCGAGGCCGGCGGCATCGTCAGACAAAACATTTTGGTACGGGGTATCGCGCAGGACCGGGATAGGGCCACGGTGACGCTCGACGGCGGTGCGGAGATCACCGCGCGGGTGGTGATCGGGGCGGACGGCTCGGCGGGGGTCAGCGCGCGGCATGTCGGTGTGACGTTCGAACAGCAGGATCTCGGGCTGGAACTGGAGCTGGCGGCGACCAGGGAGGACCGGGAGCGGTGGCAGGGGCGGCTGCTGCTGGACTGGGGGCCGGTGCCGGGCTCCTACGGCTGGGTGTTTCCCAAGGGCGACCAGACCACCGTCGGCGTGATCATGGAAAAGGGGCGCGGCGCCGAGACGAAGCGGTACCTGCGGGACTTCGTGGCGCGGCTCGGCCTGGCTGATCGCGCGGTGCTGCGTGACTCGGGGCATCTGACCCGGTGCCGGCGCGCGGACGCCCCGGTGCGGCGCGGGCGGGTACTCGTCGCGGGGGACGCTGCCGGGCTGCTCGAACCGTGGACGCGTGAGGGGATCAGCTACGCCTTGCGGTCCGGGACGTGGGCCGGGCGCATCGCCGCGGGCGACGCGGACCTCGGTGAGTACGACCGGATCGTCGGCGAGCGTCTCGCGCCGGAGATGGCGGCCGGCCGGCGGCTGCTGCGGCTTTTCGGCAGGCATCCGGCGCTCGTGCACGCTGCCATGGCGAGTCCGCTCGGGTGGCGGGCGTTCACCGGCTTCTGTCGTGGAGAGATCTCCATGACCCGGGTCCTGCGCCGCCGCCCGATCCGTGCGGCCGTCGGGTTTCTGGGTCGGTGAGTTTGTCAGGGTCGGTGAGTTCGTCAGGATCAGAATTACCGCGATCGGAATTACCGCGATCGGAACTGCCAGGGCGCCCACTGCACCGCAGCGGCGAATCCGCCGCGGCGGGCGTCCCGCGCGCCGGCCGCGGAGAGCGGGCCCTCCCGGTCCGCGGTGACGCCGGCGCCGATCAGCCTGGTCTCGAACCAGGATCCCCCCACGCCACGACGAACGCGTTCCCAGAGCCCGCCCTCGATCAGGGCAGCGGTGTGAACGCGTAACCGTTCCGCCAGCACTCGCGGGTCGTCGTCGCAGGTGTCGCAGGCACACGGCGGCAGGGACTCCTCCCACCAGCGGCCGAGCCGCAGAACCAGGCCCGGACTGGTGAAGTGGATCGCCAGCGGCGCGGCGGAGGGGGAGCGGGGGATGAGGCGGACGGTCCGCACGAGCGCGTCGTCGAGCCCGAACGGTTCCTTGGTCTCCCGGCGCTCCACCAGGTAGCGCTCGGTGAGGTCGTCCAGCAGGGCGTCGGCCGCATCGTGCAGCGCACCGAAGCGGTCCGTCGGGGTGGCGTGCCGATCGCCGTCCACCAGTGCAGTATGCCGCGTACGGCCCGCGGCGCCAGGATGCTCCACCGGAAGCGGAGTCATCCGAAACCGAAATCCCCGGCCTTGACTCCCGCGACGAACGCCTCCCACTCGGCACGGGTGAAGGCCAGCGGAGCGATGCCGAGATTCTTCGAGTCCCGGATCAGGACCTCGTCTCCGACCGTCGCCACCTCGACACAGGTGCCGCCGGTGCAATCTCTGCTACGTCGCCAGTGCAGCCTTTCCGTCGGATTGATCATGTGTGCGTACCTCCATGACGGCTCGAATCCACGGTATGCGAATGAACCGGGCCTGGAAGCGTATTCACATGAGTGAAACGAAAGGGCGCCGCTTATCACCTCAAATGTGAGGTATGCGGCGCCTCTTCGAACTGATATACGTTATTTGTGAATATTTTTTGCCGCGCCCGCCTCACGAAGCCGGCTACGCGAAGCGGGCGGCTGGCCGGACTGTCAGAAGCGGAATTCGCCCGCGGCCACACCCTCGACGAACGCGTCCCACTCGTCCTTCGTGAAGGCGAGCGCCGCGGACTGCGGGTTCTTCGAGTCGCGGATGAGGTACCGGTCATCGACCTTGGCGACCTCGACGCAGGTTGACGTTCCGCAGCGGCTGCTCTTGCGCCATGCGGGCACGTTCATGTCTACCATTGTGGACCTTCCACGCTTTGTTTATCGGGTTTCCCGAGAGCCGTTGCTCTCCAGGATCTCTATTTGCCCGCGGATGAATTCGATCGTGTCTTCCTCATCCGCGACCTCTTGCCAGACCTTGTCGTAACGAGCGCGATGTTTCGCGGTCGACTCGCGGTCCTCGATCAATTCGTCACCGATACCGGTCTCCCGGTAGAGGACCTCACCCTCGCCGAGCACCAGCAGGTCGAAGCTGGCGTTGTTGGTGACCGAGGCGTCGAGGGAGAACGGGACCATCCGTACCCGGACGGTGCCGTTCTCGGCCAGCGCCTTGATGTCACGCAGCTGGTCGGCAAAAATCTCCGGCCCGCCGATGGTGCGTCGCAGCACCGATTCGTCGACCATCATCAGGATCTGTACGTCGTTCCGGGACAGCAGCGCCTCCCGGCGCAGCGCCCGGGCCTTCACCCGCCAGCTCCGCTGTTTTTCGGTCAACTCATCCTCGTACCGCTGCATCAGGGCAGTTGCGTACGCCGTCGTCTGCAACGGGCCGGGAATGTAGTAGATCGAGTACGACCGGATCTCAGCGGCCTCGGACTCGTACTCGATGAGTTTGCGCAGGTGGTCGGTGAGGTTCTCGCGGAACCCGGGCGCCTGGTACCACGCCTGGCGTTGCCGGGTCCGTGCGACGCGGGCGTCCGCGATCATCGCCGCGACGGCCGCCTTGTCCCGGATCCCGAGGTAGGACAGCAGGGGCCGGAGGTCGTTCGGGGAGATGCTGACGTCCCCGTTCTCAATCCGGATCACCTTGCTGAGCGACCACTCCATCTCCTCGGCGACCTGGAGCTGGGTGAGATCGGCTCGCTCCCGCGCTTCACGAAGCGCGAGCCGCACGCGTCGGCGCGCGATCGTAGGCGAGTCACCCTCAGCCATGAGTCCTTCATCGTCGAAGTAAATGGTGACATTCGGTAACAGCGGACCTGCGATGTGCTACCTCGCTGAATGCCAAGTGGCACTCAGCGAGGTCGCGGACATCCTATTACTGTCCTATCAGAACGAGGGGTGCAAGGTGCGGTTTTGATCAAATAGAGATCTCACCCGAGAGGTATTCGCGAATCGCCTGGTCAGGCCACGGCTAGCCCGTACCCCCAGGGCGTTCGGCCGGAGCCTTCCATGGCCCTTCGCAGCGCCCGGCTCACCTGGTTGAAGACCCGTGCGTCGGACGAGGAATAGAGCACCACTGCCTGGTTCCGGTACTGCGCATGCAGCTCCCAGTGCCTCGGCTGCCGCCACACGGCCATTACAGCCGGTGCTGAGACGGCGAGGAATCCCGCCACGTACCACGTGGGGCTCGGCATCAGGCTCCAGCCGGCGACCGCCGCGAACATGACGCCGACGGCGAGGGCCGGCGCGAATGGTCGCATCCGCGCGGGCGCCTGGACGAGGCCGACATTGCGAAGTTCCCGCACGGTGAAGGAGCGTTGTGCCGAGACGGTGTTCCAGACGAAAAGATCGTCGGTCACCATGGCGTCGGGCCCGTGATAATAGGTTCGCGTGCGCATGGCGAACTCCTCTTCGCTTTGTCTTGCGAGGGGGAGGAGAGCGGGCCACCATTGGCGCGAGGACGCCCCCGCCTCGCGTGCCGCAAAAGATCAGAGCCGTAACAGAAGAGCCGTAACAGAAGAGCCGTAAACAAGAAGAGCCGTACACAGAACGATGCCGTAGAGGCGGACAACGGCACCCGTTTGCCGCCGGGTGCCGTTGTATGTCTCTCCCTCCGACTCCACCCTTTCTTGCCGTATCTGTAGTACAGCACGCCACCCCGCTGTCCGCCATCACTCAATCTGCCATGTTGCAGATTGCGTACAAGCCGATGTGACCGACTGTGGGTACGGGCATGGCCTCCCCCGGTGGCGTTTCAGCCCCGAGTCGACCGGGTAGCCCAGACACGGACGCCGCGACGAACCCGTATTTACCCAGGTGGGAAGGCGAATGCCGGATGGAGAGCCGATTGAGTGTCGCGGGCCAGGCGGTGCAGCCGATATTGGTGATGTTCCCGCTCGGTCTATTCGCGATGGCCGTTATGTTCGATATGGCCGACTTGCTGGGGGGCCCTAGCATCTTGGGAGCCCTGGCCTACTGGAACGTCATCGCCGGACTGGTCGGCGGGGTGCTCGCCACGCTGGCCGGAGCGGTCGACGTGATGTTCGTGAGCAGCCCCGAAGCGCGCCGCCTCGGTGTGCTCCGCGGCCTGATCAACATGGGTGTGCTGGTGATCTTCGCGGTCACCCTGATGCTCCGCGTGCACACCCCCGAACGTGTCGTCGGCGGCGGTCTCTTCGTCGTCGAGGTGCTCGCGCTGGCGCTCGCGATCTTCGGAGCCTGGTTCGCCGGTGAGCTCGCCAACGGCCGCACGCCGGCGTTCGCCCGAGCCGCCACCGGGAAGGCGTTTGCCCGGCCGGTCACCGGGAACCGCAACATCTGACAGTTGTTGCGGAAGGAGTGGATGATGGCCGCATCGATCAAGGGGAAGCGCGTTGCTTTCCTCGCGACCGACGGTGTGGAGGAGATCGAGTACACCGAACCCCGGAAAGCCGTGGAATCCGCCGGTGGAACCGCGGAACTGATCTCGATCAAAGACGGCGACATCCAGGCCGTCAATCACATGGACAAGGCAGGCACGTACCGCGTGGAGAAGAGCGTCAGCGACGCCGACCCCGCCGATTACGACGCGCTCGTCCTCCCCGGCGGCGTCGCCAATCCGGATTTCCTGCGTGCCGACTCGGACGCGGTCCGATTCGTGCGTGATTTCGTCAACGCCGGCAAGCCGGTGGCTGCGATCTGCCATGGCCCGTGGACCCTCGTCGAAGCCGGCGTGGTCGACGGCCGCACCCTGACCAGCTGGCCCAGCCTGCGCACCGACCTGGTCAACGCCGGGGCGACGTGGGTCGACGAGCAGGTCTTCGTGGACAACGGGCTGGTCACCAGCCGCAAGCCGGACGACCTGCCGGCATTCTGCGAGGCGATGCTGGACCAGATCGCCGCCTAGGAGCGGGCGGCTGCCGCGGCGGCCCATTCGTCGTCGGCGGCCTTCTTCAGGGCCATGCCGTCCTTGCCGTCGTAGCGGACCAGTTTCGGCAGCGCGGCGGCCAGGGCGACGGTCCCGGCCACGCAGAGCACGCCACCCACCCAGATCGCGCCTGGCACGCCCAGCGAGGTGCGGGCCATCAGGCCGGATCGCAGCTGGCCGGTGAGCGGGCCGGTGGTGTACGAGAGCATCTCGATGCCGGCCAGCCGTCCGCGCAGATGGTCGGGGATGGTCTGGTTCCAGATGATCATGCGGAAGATGCCGGAGATCATGTCGGCCGCGCCGGCGAAGGCCAGGCAGAGCAGCGTCAGCCAGAGCGATGTCGACAGGCCGACGCCGACGATGCCGACACCCCAGAAGCCGGCCGCGATCAGCACCATCAGGCCGTGCCGGTGCACCCGCCCGGTCCAGCCGGAGCCGAGCGTCGCGATCAGGGAGCCGACCGCCGGCGCCGCGTAGAGCAGGCCGAGCACGCTGGGCCCGCCGAGCTTGTTCGCGAGGAACGGGTAGAGCGCGGACGGCATGCCGAAGAACATCGCGTTGATGTCGACCAGGTACGTGCCGAGCAGCTCGGGGCGGGACTTGGCGTACCGCAGGCCGGTGACGACGCTGGACAGGGACGGGCGGTCCGCGGCCGGGGGCGGCGGGACGGCTTTGACCAGGGTCAGGCAGGTCAGCGAGACGGCGAAGGTGAGCAGGTCGAACGCGTACACCCAAGCCAGGTCGAAGTTGGCGAGCAGGATGCCGGCCAGCGGCATGCCGAAGAGCTGGGCGAACTGGGCGCCGAGCGACTGCAGCGACATTGTCGCCGGCAGCTGTTCCGGCTTGACCAGACGCGGGACCATCGCCTCCAGGGCCGGGCGTTGCAGGCCGGCCACGGCCGCGGTGAGGAACGCGGCGACGTAGAGCAGCCACAGGTGCGGCTCGTCGGAGAGCGAGTTGACCAGGAGGATGCCGCAGATCACGGCGAGCGCGACCTCGGCGCCGCGGACCAGCAGCCGCCGGTCGATGTAGTCGGCGAGCGCGCCACCCACGAACGCCATGATCAGAATCGGGACCAGCTCGCAGACGCCGATCAGACCGACCATCAGCGGGTCGTCGGTCAGCTTCGCCACCTGGTACGGGATGGTGACGTAACTGATGAAGGACCCGAAGCTCGTCACCACGCCGGCGGTGAACACGAACCGGAAGTCCCGGGACGTGCGTAACGGCGTGAGGTCGAGGGCGAAGCGCTTGCGGTCGGTCACGAGGGGCCATCCTGCCTGACCTGGCCCCCGCCGGTCACTTCATTACCAGCCGCCCGGTCTTGCGGAAGTTCTCGAGGTCGCTCAACGCCTCGTCGAGGACGAACGATTTCGGACCGGGCAGCGCGTCCAGGGGGAAGAACCCGGCGTCCACGCTCTCGTCGGTCTGCCGGAGGAGCTCGCCCTCCCAGCTGTGCACCACGAACGACATCAGCACCTGCTGGTACGTGTGCTGGAACTCGTTGGTGTACGTGTACGCCGTGTAGAACGCGTACGGCGTGAGCGAGGTCGCCCGCAGCCCGGTCTCCTCCCAGAGCTCGCGGACCGCGCACTCCTCCATGCTCTCGCCGAGCTCCATCGCACCGGCCGGGATCGCCCAGCGATGGTTGTCCGAGCGCTGGATCAGCAGCAACCGGTTCTGATCGTCGAAGACCAGGGTGCGCGCCCCGACGAAGAAAATGGTGTCGGTGTCACCGACGCTGGCCCGAACCCGGCCCAGGTAAGACTCAGCCCACGTCAGCGCCACCGGGCCACCCCGCCGCTGACGACCCATGCAAATCCCATGGGCCGAGCGTAGTCACGCGGACTTCTTCGCGGGCTTCTCGGCGGACGTGGACTTCCTCGCAGTGGTGGCCTTCTTGGCGGGCGCCGCCTTCTTCGGAGCGGCCTTCTTCTTGGCCGGCGCCGCCTTCTTCGCCGGCGCCTCTTCCGTGGAAGAGCGTGCCTGACGCGCGCGCTCGACGGACGCCTTGAGCGCGGCCATCAGGTCGATCGCGGCGGCCGGCGCCTCCTCGGCCTCCTCCGGCTGGACCACCTCGCGGCCCTCGACCTTGGCGTCGATGACCTCCTGGAGCGCGGCCCGGTAGTTGTCGGTGAAGTCGTCCGCGTTGAACGTCCCGGCCATCGAGTCGATCAGGGAGCTCGCCATCGCCAGCTCGGCCGGCCGGGTCTCGATGTCGTCGTCGAGGAAGCCGAAGTCGGGGGTGCGGACCTCGTCGGGCCACATCATGGTGTTCAGGATCAGCACGTCGTCGCGGACCCGGAGGGTGGCGAGCTGCTCCCGCTGCCGGATGGCGATCTTGACGATGGCGACCCGGTCGGCGTCCCGCAGGGCGTCGCGGAGCAGGACGTACGGCTTGGCGGCCTGGCCCTCGGGCTCCAGGTAGTACGACTTCGCGAACAGGATCGGGTCGATCTGCTCGGCCGGGACGAATTCCAGCACGTCAATGGCTCGGGAGGTGCTGAGCGGCAGCTCGGCGAAGTCCTCGTCGGTCAAGATCACCATTTCGCCGCCGCCGATGTCGTACCCCTTGGCGATGTCGTCGTAACTGACCACTTCGCCGTCGACCGAGCAGGTGCGCTGGTACTTGATCCGGCCACCGTCGGTGCGATGCACCTGGTGGAACCGGATGTCCTTCTCCTCGGTCGCCGAATACAGCTTGACCGCGATCGACACCAGGCCGAACGAGACAGCGCCTTTCCAGATCGCCCGCATGTTCTCAGAATCGCATTACTGGGACGCCTGCGTAAGGTGATTGCTTCTGCTTATGGTGATCAGATGCCGGGTCCACCCCTGTCGCCGATGCTCGCGACGGCGGGCCCGCTACCGGTGGGGCCGCAGTGGAGCTACGAGTTCAAGTGGGACGGCGTCCGCGTCCTGGCCCTGTTCGGCGGCGGTCCGCCGGACCTTTTCGCGCGCTCCGGAGCCGTGGTCACCGCCGCCTACCCGGAGATCACTGACCTGCATCTGCCGGAGGGCACGCTGCTCGACGGCGAGATGGTGGTCCTCGACGCGGCGGGACGGCCGTCGTTCACCGCGCTGGCCGAGCGCATGCATGTGCGGGACAAGACCCGGGCCGCCCGACTCGCGGTGAGCCTGCCGGTCACGTACATGATCTTTGATTTGCTCTATCTGGACGGGATCGATCACACCGGGCTGCCCTATCTCGCCCGCCGGGAGCGGCTGGAGGAGCTTGGCCTCGGGGGGCCACGCTGGATGGTGCCGCCGTCGTTCGGTGACGGGGCCGCGACCGCCGCGGCCGCCCGGGAGAACCACCTCGAGGGCGTCATGGCGAAGCGCTCCGACTCGGTCTACCTGCCCGGACATCGCTCGCCGGACTGGGTGAAGGTCAAGTTCGACCGGACCGGCGACTACGTGATCGGCGGCTGGCGGCCGGGCGCCCGCAAACTGGGCGGCCTGCTGATCGGCGTGCCGACCGCCGGCGGCCTGGCGTTCCGCGGCCGGGTCGGCGGCGGCATCGGCGCGGTCGCGGAGAAAGAGCTGCTGGCCCGGCTCGAGCCACTCGCTTCCAGCGAGTCGCCCTTCGCCGCGGGCGCGGTGCCGAGGGAGGATTCGCGCGGAGCCCATTGGGTACGCCCGGAGTTGGTCGCCGAGATCAGATACGGCAACCAGACGCCCGACCGTCGTCTGCGGTTCCCCCGGTTCCTGCGGCTGCGCGACGACAAGACCGCAGCGGAGTGTGCCGACGATGAAGACGCCTGACCGGTTCGTGGTCACCGTCGAGGGTCGCGACCTCGAGCTGTCCAACCTCGACAAGGTGATGTACCCGGCGGCCGGATTCACCAAGGGCGAAGTGATCGACTACTACACCCGGATCGCCCCGGTCATGCTGCCTCACCTGCGCGATCGCCCGGCCACGCGGATCCGCTTCCCGAACGGCGTCGAGGGCATGCACTTCTTCGAGAAGAACAAGCCCGGGGGTACGCCGGACTGGGTGCGCCTGGAGACCCTGCCGGTGCCCGGTTCCACCAAGAGCCGGGAGACCATCGAGTTCGTGGTCGTCGAGGACCTGCCCACGCTCGTCTGGCTGGCCAACCTGGCCGCGATCGAACTGCACACCCCGCAGTGGCGGATCGGCGCCGACCCGGACCTGATGGTGGTCGACCTGGACCCGGGCGCGCCGGCCGGGCTGCGGGAGTGCTGCGCGGTGGCGACCCTGATGCGGGACCGGCTCGCCGCGGACGGGATCGACGCCTACCCGAAGACGTCCGGGAAGAAAGGCATGCAACTGTGCTGCCCGATCTCCGGCACGCAGAACTCCGAGGTCGTCTCCGCGTACGCGAAGAAGGTCGCCGAAGAGCTGGCGGCGATGGTCCCCGGCTCGATCACCGCGAAGATGGCCAAGGCCGTCCGGCCGGGCAAGATTTTCATCGACTGGAGCCAGAACGCGGCGGCGAAGACGACGGTGACGCCGTATTCGCTGCGGGCGGGGGAGACGCCGACCGGCTCGACACCGCTGACCTGGGACGAAGTGATCGCGATGGCGACCGGGGAGGCGGAGGCGCGGCAGTTCGGGGCGGGCGAGGTGCTCCAGCGGGTGGAGGAGCATGGTGACCTTCTGGTGAATTTGTTGCGCGACGGGCCCGTCGTACCGGAACCGGATCGACGTAAGTGATCTTCAGGTCGTAGAGTCTCGGCATGCTTCGCGCTGCCGCATCAGCGGTGATCACTTCTTCTCTTCTTCTCACCGCCGCCGGACCGGCCGCCGCCGCCGAGCCGGCTCCCGACACCACTCCGCCGGTGATCGTCTCCACCGGCCTGACCGAGGGCCAGTACATCCGGCCGTTCCACCGGCTCGTCGTGACCGCCACCGACGACGTGGCGCCCGTGGCCGTGGAGGTCATCGTCAACGGCGAGCCACCCGGTGGCGCCTACGGCCTCTACAACGGGCAGCTCCTCGCGCAGATCCCCCTCGTGGACATCGCTGACGACGCTGAGGTGAAGGTCGGCATCCGCGTCCGGGACGCCGCGTGGAACTGGAGCGAGACCGTCACGACGAAGGTCCTCGTCGACCGGGTGGTACCGACGGCGACCATCTCGCCGGCGGACGAGTTCCTCCTGGTCGGGCGTTCCCTGACGTTCACCGCGTCGGACGTGCCGGTGGACACCAGGTCGATCGTGATGTACGACCGCGACGACCGGGAGCTCGCCCGGGCGACCGCCGCGCCCTGGAAGCTACCTCTCAACACAGCGGACCTGGGCACCGTGCACTCCGTGCGGATCAGCATCGTCGACCGGGCCACCAACCAGACCGACTACTACCGCTTCTTCGACATCGACACCACCGGTCCGGAGATCTCCATCGAGTCCCAGGTTCCCGGGGTCATGGGTCCCGGCATGCGGCCCGTGCTCGGCTTCGCGGAGGACCGGGCCGGCGTCGCGCGGGCCGAGTGGTGGGTCGACGGCGCGGTGCGCGGGCGGAACCTGGACCAGCTCAACTACGACTTCGGCACGCGGGAGCGGACCGTCACCGTGGAGCTGCGCGTCTGGGACAAACTCGGCAACGTGACAGTCGGGCGGTACCCGTTCAAGGTCGACACGCAGGCGCCGACTCTCGTGTCCCACTCGCCCGCCGCGAACACCCGGGTGCGGGGCACGACTCTTCAGGCCTCGCTGCGTGTGTCGGACCCCTCCGGGGTCGGGTGGGTCATGACGGATGAGGGCTACGGGCCCGTCGGGACCTCCCCCTACACGGCCCGGTTCCGGCTCGGTCCGGACGGCAAGCACAACCTTGGCTGGCTGGTCGCGGACGTCTGGGGCAACGAGCGGAAGATCTACCAGACCGTCATCGTCGACAACACCGGTCCGTCGGTGGGCTGGCTCTCGCCGGGCAACAACGCCCTCGTTCGCGGTTCCAAGATCGCGTCGAGCGTCAAGGCCAGTGACGCGGCAGGCGTCCGGTCGGCCACGCTCTCCGGCGCGAAGGCGGACACCCTGGCGCCCTACGCCGCGTCGATCGCCGCCGGCAAGGACGGCAAGAAGACGCTGACCTGGACGGTCCTGGACAAGCTGGGCAACCCGACGACGGTCCGGCGGACCGTGATCGTGGACAACACCAAGGCCTCCCTCAAGGTGACCAAGGCGCCGGGAAACAAGGCCAAGGTGAGCGGCACCGTGAAGATGACCGCCTCGGCCAGCGACAAGAACGGCGTCGCGAAGGTCCAGCTGCTGGTCAACGGCAAGGTGGTCGCCACGGACGCCAAGGCGGCCTACACCTTCGCGGTCAACACCAAGAAATACGGCAAAACGATCAAGATCCAACTGCGGGCGTACGACAGGGCGGGCAACGTGACGACTACGGCGACCCGGACCTGGTACCGGAAGTGACGATCTGAGCTTCTCAGCCGATCGACCCGGTCGATCGGCCGAGGTCAGCCTCCCGTGCCGAGCCGGCAACGTCATCTCGGCTACCCGCAGAATGATCGCCGATTGAGATCGACTTTCATGATTCGCAGGGATTAGGCTCCTGCTCAGTTGATCTTCGGGAGACATCTTTGAGCACGTTGCGGACCGTGGTTGTGGCGGCGCTTTCCACTTCTCTCATCCTCTCGGGCGCGGCGCCCGCCCTTGCCGATGAGGTCGTCGACCACGTGGATCCGGTGGTCACCTCGACCGGCGTCACCGAGGGGCAGCTGATCGGGCTCTCATCGAGGATCTTCCCCACCGCCACCGATGACACCGGCGTGGAGTACCTGGCGGTGCTGATCGACGGCAGGGGCCGTATGCAGACCCGCGAGTCGGTGGCGAAGGACGGATTGCTGGTGACGCCGGGGGTCCAGTACGACGGCAAGGATGTGGATCTCACGATCCGTGCCTACGATGCTGCCCGGAACTATGCCGAAGCCACGACGCGGGTCCATGTTGACGCGGTGGCGCCGACGGCCACCTTCACGCCGGGCTCCTACCAGCGGGTGAGTGGCACCGCCACGATCACGGCCTCAGCCGTACCGGACGACGTCATCGAGATCGTTCTGAGCCAAGGCGACCGGAAGCTCAGCCGGGCGACTGCCGCGCCGTGGGTCCTCACCTGGCACACCCGGAGCACGGATCCCGGTCGGGACGGGAACTCGAAGGTCAAGTTCACCGTTCGGGACCGGGCCGGCAACGTGACTGAGGTCTACAAGCCCTACCGCGTCGACAACCTCGGACCCAAGGTCGAAGACGTCACGCCTCTGGTGGGTCGTGGGCGTTCGAACCTCTACGCCTTCGTCTCCGACCAGGGCGGAGTCGCCCGCCTGGAGTGGTGGGTGGACGGCGCGCTGCGTGGAAAAGACTGGGACTTCTCCTACGACTTCGGGACCCGCAGCCGGGTCGCCCCGGTCACGGTGAAGGCCTGGGACAGGTTCGGCAACCTTACGGCGGTGAGCCAGAACGTGGTCGTGGACGCGACCGGGCCCGGGGCCACCTGGGTCACGCCCAAGTCCGGTGCGCTCCTGCGAGGCACCAAGATTTCGACCGTCGTCAAGGTCTCCGACCCGTCCGGTTTCATCCACGGCAGTGTGGTCGGTGGCGAGACGATCAGCGGGCCGGCCGTCGATGCGACAAGTGGCAAGGTGACCGGAGTCCGGTACGTCAAGGCCGACGGTCGGTACACGCTCACCTGGAACGTTTACGACCGGGTGGACAACCGGACCACGGTGAGCCGGACCGTGACCGTGGACAACACCAAGGCGAAACTGAAGGTGACCAAGGCGCCGAAAAACAAGGCGAAGGTCAAGGGAACCGTGAAGGTCACCGCCTCGGCGAGCGACAAGAACGGTGTCGCCAAGGTTCAGCTGCTCGTCAACGGCAAGGTGGTGGCCACGGACAGCAAAGCGGCCTACACGTTCTCGGTCAACACCAAGAAGTACGGCAAGAAGATCAAGGTCCAAATGCGGGCGTACGACAAGGCGGGCAACGTGACCACCACGAGCACCCGCACCTGGTACCGCCGCTGATCAGGGCCGACACGGGGTGACTGGGGACAACGAATGACATACTCGCGTGCGGGCGCCGTCGCGGCGCTCGTCACCTCTCTGCTTCTCGCCGGCGCATCGCCGGCCTCGGCTGAGGAAGTCCCCGACGACACGAAGCCGATCGTCACGTCGACCGGCGTCGTCGCGGGGCAGTTCCTCGGGACGTTCCAGCGGGTCGCGCCCGTCTTCAGCGACAACGTCGGAGTGGATCGGCTGAATCTGCTGATCAACGGGGAGCTTCAGCACTCGTACAAAATCTCTCCGGGTATCTGGAGCCTTCCTCTTCAGCCGGACACCAAGTTCAACGGTCGTGAGGTGGACCTCACCGTCGAGGCCGTCGACGCCGCTGGAAACTCCGGCACGGCGATGACACGGGTGCGGGTGGACACGGTTGCGCCGGAGGCGGAGTTCACGCCCAGGAACGGCACCGCGCTGCCCAGTGCGGTCGTGACCATCAAGGCGACAGAGGTGTCCCCGGACGTTGTCACGATCAAGGCATCCAACGGTGCTCAAGCGACGTCGGCGCCGTGGAACCTCACATGGGATCCCCGAGCAGAGGTCAACACGGAGTCGGGGCTCACACTCTGGGTCTATGACCGAGCGGGCAACTATGCCGAATACGTCCGGCGGCACTACATCGACGCCACCGGTCCGGCGATCACGGTCGGCTCGCTACCGGCTCTGGTCGGAACCGGCCAGACCTACCTGTACGCACGTACGGGTGAAGTGACCGGCACTGATCGCTTCGAGTGGTGGATCGACGGCGTCCGGCGGTCCACACAGAACGGTTACCAGCACGACTTCGGTACCAGAAGCCGTGTCGCGACGGTGACCATCAAGGCGTGGGACAGGTTCGGCAACGCCTCCTCGCTCACCCGCAAGGTGACGGTGGACGCGACCGGCCCGGTGGTCACCTGGATCTCGCCGAAGTCCGGCGTTCTGCTCCGAGGGAAGACGGTGCCGACGTCGATCCGCGCGGTCGACGCGCACACCGAGTCGGAGGCCCTGCTCGGCAACAACGCCTCCGGATACCTGGTCTGCAAGCCGATCTGCAGCTCGAAGGCCCTGCTCGTCGAGGGCAAGCAGAACCTGGTCTGGTACGTCTACGACCGCTTCGGCAACGCGACGACCGTCCGCCGCCCGGTGATCGTGGACAACACCAAGGCTTCGCTGAAGGTGACCAAGGCGCCGAAGAACAAGGCGAAGGTCAAGGGCACCGTGAAGATCACCGCTTCGGCGAGCGACAGGAACGGCGTCGCCAAGGTTCAGCTGCTGGTCAACGGCAAGGTGGTGGCGACCGACGCCAAGGCCGCCTACAAGTTCTCACTGAACACCAAGAAGTACGGCAAGAAGATCAAGGTCCAACTGCGGGCGTACGACAAGGCGGGCAACGTGACCACCACGAGCACCCGCACCTGGTACCGCCGCTGATCTGAGCTGCGTGAACGGCCCGGCCCCGGACGACGGGGGCCGGGTCGTTTGCATTTCCGGGACGGCGTGTCACACTGTTCTAGAACTGTGGAGTTCTAGAACAGTGGGGTGGGTCATGTCTGATCTTGTGCTGCCCGCGAAGCGGATGATGGCGGAGCCGGGTGAGCTCGGCCGCTTCGGTGAGCACGGCGGCCGCTTCGTCCCGGAGTCGCTGGTGCCGGCGTGTGCCCGGCTGGAGGAGGGGTTCCGGGAGGCCTGGGCCGACCCGAGCTTTCACCGCGACCTGGAACGGCTGCTCGCCGTCTACGCCGGACGCCCAACCGCGCTCACCCCGGCCTGGCGGCTCTCCGCGGAGCTCGGGATCACCGTGCTGCTCAAGCGCGAGGACCTGGCGCACACCGGCTCCCACAAAATCAACAACGTGCTCGGCCAGGCGCTGCTGGCCCGCCGGATGGGAAAGACCCGGCTGCTCGCCGAGACCGGCGCCGGGCAGCACGGCGTGGCCACCGCGACCGCGGGCGCGCTGCTCGGGCTCGGTGTCACGGTCTACATGGGCGAGAAGGACATCGAGCGACAGGCGCTGAACGTCTTCCGGATGAAGATGCTCGGCGCCGAGGTGGTGCCGGTGACGAGTGGCAGCCGCACCCTCAAGGACGCCACCAGCGAGGCCATGCGTGCGTGGGTCACCTGCGTGGACGAGGCGCACTACTGCCTCGGCTCGGTGATGGGCCCACACCCGTACCCATGGATGGTCCGGGAATTTCAGCGGGTCATCGGGGACGAGGCGCGGCGGCAGAGCGCGGCCGAGCTGAGCACCGGGATCCCCGACTACGTGGTCGCGTGTGTCGGCGGCGGATCGAACGCGGCCGGGACGTTCGCCGGGTTCGCGGACACCGGGGCGAAGCTGATCGGTGTGGAGGCGGCCGGTGGGGCTGCGGTCGCGTCGGGGCGGACCGGTGTGCTGCACGGGTTCCGGTCCTACCTGCTGCAGGACGAGAACGGGCAGGTCAGCGAGGCGCACTCGATCGCGCCGGGGCTGGACTATCCGGGCGTGGGGCCGGAGCACGCGTATCTCAACGACATCGGGCGAGCTCGGTACGTCACGGTGAGCGATGACGAAGTGGTGCCTGCGGTGCATCGTTTAGCCCGTACCGAAGGAATTTTGCCTGCTCTGGAATCCGCACATGCGATCGCCTGGGTGATCCGGGCGGCCGAGTCCGGCGAACTGCCGCCGTTCTCCACAGTTCTGGTGACGCTCTCCGGCCGGGGCGACAAGGACATGGCGACATTGATGGAGGAGCAGTGAAGGGCCTGGTTCCCTATCTGACCGGCGGAATCGGGCCGGACTGGACACGCTACCTGCGGGAGTACGAGCGGAACGGGGCCACCGCGATCGAGATCGGCCTGCCGTTCTCGGATCCGATCCTGGACGGGCCGACGATCCAGGAGGCGTCCGATCGGGCGCTGCGAAGAGGTGCCTCAGTCTCCACGATCCTCGACGAGCTCGCCGCCGTGCAGCTGAACATCCCTCTGATCGCGATGACCTACTACAACCTGGTCGTCCATCGTGGGCCGGACCTGTTCTGCCGCGAACTCGCGGACGCCGGCATCACCGGTCTGATCGTGCCCGATCTGCCGATCGACGAGGCCGGCGTCCTCGCGGCCGCCGCCGAGAAGCACGGCGTCGGCCTCACCCTGCTGGCGGCGCCCACCACCCCGCCGGACCGCCTCGCCGAGATCGCCCGGCGCAGTCGCGGCTTCATCTACGCGATCTCGGTGATGGGCACCACCGGGGAGCGCGACCAGATCGCCGAATCCGGCATCCGACTCGCCGGTGAGCTGCGGAAACTCACCGACAAGCCGGTGCTGCTGGCGTTCGGGATCTCCCGGCCGGAGCACGCGGCGGCCGCCGCCGGCGTCTGCGACGGTGTGGTGATCGGTGCCGCGCTGATGCGCCGCATCCTGGACGGCGGAACTCCGGAGGAGCTGGGTGCGGTCCTCGGTGAGTTTCGCGTGGCCCTCGATACTGTGACGGTTTGAGGTGACCGTGACAGGAGGACCATGGCGGATCGGGTACCGGCCTATCGGCGGATCGCCACCGACCTGGCCGAGAAGATCCGTGACGGCGTCTATCGGCCCGGTGACGCGTTGCCGGCTCAGCGGGAGCTCAGCGCCAGTTACGGCGTGACGCTGATGACCCTGCGCCAGGCGTTGCAGGAGCTTCGCGACCAGGGTCTGATCGTGCAGCAGGCGGGCCGGGGCACCTATGTGACACCGGCCCACGCCGCTTATCGCGTCGACACCCTGCGCAGCTTCGTCGAGGATCTGCGGGAGCAGGGGCACGAGGTGACGACAGTGGTGCTGGGGTTCGGCGACGGCATCCTGGAACGGCTCCGGCTGCTCGACGGGCAACCGGCGATCCACCAGACCTCCAGGATCGCCATGCCGTTCGTTCCGGCCGTGGCGAGTGCCGATTTCCGGAAGACCTCGCTTTATGCGGCGCTGGCCGAAGCGGGGGCGACCATCGCCAGGGCCTCCGAACGGATCGTTCCCGGCCTGCTCGCCGATGAGCTCGCCCCGTTCTTGGAACGCCCGGCGGGCAGCCCGGTCTTCGTCAGCGAGCGCACCACGTTCGGCCTCGACGAGAAGACTCTCGTCGAGGACCGCGCGATCATCCTCGGTGACCTGCTGGAGATCCGGGCCGAGCGGGCCGCCACCCGCCTCTCGTTGCAGTGGGGCAGCTCAGTCGACCTGGGGTAGCGGCGGGCCGAGAACGTCGTCGGCGTCGACGATCGTGTACGCATAACCCTGCTCGGCCAGGAAGCGCTGCCGGTGCGCCGCGTACTCGGTGTCGATGGTGTCCCGGGAGACGACCGTGTAGAAGTGCGCCTGCCGGCCGTCGCCCTTGGGCCGCAGCACCCGGCCGAGGCGCTGCGCCTCCTCCTGGCGGGAGCCGAACGTGCCGGAGACCTGGACCGCGACCGCCGCCTCGGGCAGGTCGATCGAGAAGTTGCCGACCTTGGAGAGCACCAGCGTCCGCAGCGAGCCGTCACGGAACGCGTCGAAGAGCCGTTCCCGCTCCTTGTTCGTGGTGGAGCCCTGCACGATCGGGGCGTCCAGGTACTCGCCGAGCTCGTGCAACTGGTCCAGGAAGCCGCCGATCACCAGCACCTGCTCGCCCGGGTGTTTCTCGACCAGGGCTTTCACCACGGGCAATTTGGTACGCGCGGAGGCCGCCACCCGGTACCGCTCCTCGGCCTCGGTCACCGCGTACGCCATCCGTTCCGCGTCGGTGAGCGTGACCCGGACCTCGACGCACTCGGCCGGGGCGATCCAGCCCTGTGCCTCGATGTCCTTCCACGGGGCGTCGTAGCGTTTCGGGCCGATCAGCGAGAAGACGTCACCCTCGCGACCGTCCTCGCGTACCAGGGTGGCGGTGAGGCCGAGCCGGCGGCGGGCCTGCAGGTCCGCGGTGAAGCGGAAGATCGGCGCGGGCAGCAGGTGCACCTCGTCGTAGATCACCAGGCCCCAGTCGCGGGCGCCGAACAGGTCCAGGTGGGTGAAGGCGCCACCGCGGCGGGAGGTGAGCACCTGGTACGTCGCGATGGTGACCGGGCGGATCTCCTTGCGCTCGCCGCTGTACTCCCCGATCTCGTCCTCGGTCAGCGACGTGCGCGCGATCAGCTCGCGTTTCCACTGCCGGCCGGCGACCGTGTTGGTCACCAGGATCAGGGTCGTTGCTTTCGCCGTCGCCATCGCGGCCGCACCGACCAGCGTCTTACCGGCGCCGCAGGGCAGCACCACCACGCCCGAGCCGCCGGCCCAGAAGCCGTCGACCGCCTCCTGCTGGTACGAGCGCAGCGTCCAGCCGTCCTCCGCCAGGTCGATCTCGTGCGCCTCGCCGTCGACGTAACCGGCCAGGTCCTCGGCCGGCCAGCCGAGTTTCAGCAGCGCCTGCTTGAGCCGGCCGCGCTCCGAGCCGTGCACCGCGATCGTCTCGTCGTCGATCCGGGCGCCGAGCATGCCGGCCAGCTTCTTCGATTTCGCCACCTCGACCAGCACGATCTTGTCGAGGCCGCGCAGGACCAGGCCGTGCACCGGGTCGTTCAGCAGCTGCAGGCGGCCGTAACGGTCCATCGTCTCGGCGATGTCCACGAGCAGCGCGTGCGGCACCGGGTAGCGCGAGAACTTGATCAGCGCGTCGACAACGCTCTCGGCGTCGTGCCCGGCGGCCCGCGAGTTCCACAACCCGAGCGGGGTCAGCCGGTACGTGTGCACGTGCTCCGGCGAGCGCTCCAGCTCGGCGAAGGGTGCGATTGCCATCCGGCACGCATGCGCGTCCGGGTGATCCACCTCCAGGAGCAGAGTCTTGTCCGACTGCACGATCAGTGGTCCGCCGCTCACTCGTACACCCTCCGCACCGCGAAAAAGCCGACCCTCCAGTCTGCCACGGAAATCCGGTGCAACATTCCGCGGCGCTGGTGCGTGTATAGGGTGCCGGGCCGTGCGCGATACGGGGGCGCGCGGCCCGGCAAAACCTCACTCCTCGGTGACCGCCGCGGTGATCCGGTGCAGCGCGAAGGTGTGCAGGCTCTCCCCGCGCTCGTCCTCGGCCCGCAGGTAACCGGCGCTCAACGACACCGGCTTGACCAGCCGGGAGAGCGTGGCGCCGTGCGAGTCCACGTACCCGACCCAGACCCGGGCCTTGTCCCGGACCGCCTGCTGAAGCACCGCCATGGCCTGGCTGTGCTGCTGCACGGCGGTGAGCCCGGGCATCGCCTGGCCCTGTGCGGCGCGCACGGTGACCGGCGCCCGCCGGGCCGCACGCGTCGCGATGTCGCCGCGGCGCAGCTGTTCGACCACGCCGGCCAGGCGGGGGCCGGCCAGCAGCGGCGGCCCCAGCGGTTCGGCGATCCGAGGGGTACGGGTCGGCGCCCGTCGCGTTTTCGGCCGGGTGAGCACCGTCGCGCCGCCGGCGTCCTCGGCGACCGGCGCGTAGCCCGCGTCCCGCAGCGCGCCCAGCAGGCGGGCCACCGGACGGGGGCTGACCAGCACGGTCGGCGCGATCCGGCGCAGGTCCACCGGGACCAGCCGCTTGTCGCCGAGCACCTCGGCCAGCAGCGCCTCGTCGTCGCTGCGCAGGTAGGAGCCGGCCGAGCCGCTGCGCAGCCCGCCGTGCTTGCGGGCGGTGTCGTCGATCAGGTACGTCAGCGTCTGCGGCACCGGCGTGCGGGAGCGGCGCCGGAACAGCGTGTGCAGGTCGTCCGCGCGGTAACCGATGTCGAGGGCGCGCCGCACGCTGGCCGGGGTGACCCGGAAGACGCTCGCACCGCCCGCCGACTCCGGCTCGGCGACCGCGTCCAGCTCGGCGGCGAGGTCCGGTTCCGGCGGGCCGGGCACCACCACGGTCAGGTCGGCCTGGACCAGGAGGTGGTCGACCGGCGCCGGGAGCAGCTCGTCCAGCGCCCGGACGGCGTCGGCCGGCGCCTCCGCCGGGTGCAGCCCCAGCGGGTCGGTCTCGTCCGGCTCCGGGTCGGCCAGGAGCAGGCGAGCGTACGAGGTGAGCGCGCCCAGCCCGGTGACCCCGAGCAGGGCCGCCCCGGTGTAGGCGTCCCGGTGCGCCACCTCACGGCCACGGGACCGTCGCGGCGCCTGCCAGGCGAGCAGCCCGAGCAGGTCGTCGACGGCGGGCGCGGCGCCCGGCTCCAGATCGGCGAGGGCGTCCAGCGCCTCCCGCCGGGCCTGCGGCGCGCCGGCTCGTTCGGCGTCCGGCGCGAGCGCGTTGATCGGCCGGTCCCGGTCGTCGCGGCGGCCGACCAGGCCGGGCTGCCGGGTCATCATCAGCCAGGACCGGGCCAGGGCGGCCCAGCGGTGTGCGACGCCGGTCGCCCGCCACAGGTCGTACGCCCCGGTCGGCAGGAACACGTCCTGGGCAGCGGTGGAGGCGTTGCGGGCGTTCACCTCGGACTCGCCGAGCAGGCCGGCCGCGTACGCCGTCTCGATCAGCAGGGCCGCGCCGGATTCGTCGACGCCGGCGGCCTTGGCCAGCCGTTTCAGGTCGCGCACGCCGAGCCCGCCGGCCCGCAGGACCGGTGCGGCCTCGGCGGCCAGCGCGTCGAGGATCGCCTCGGTGGCGCGGACCGCCTCCATCACCTGACCGGCGCCGGCCGAGTCGGCGGCCTTGGGGTCGCGGATCGGTGCGTCGGGCAGCGGCGGGAACGGGCGCAGCGCACCGAGCGGCCCGGTGTCGCGGCGCAGCAGCATGCCGACCTCGCGAGGCAGCTCGATCAGCTCGCCGTCCGGCCGCGGCGCCCGCCCGGCCTCCGACACCGGAACCAGGATGTGCTGGTCGACGAGCCAGCGAACCGGCTCGGTCTGGTCGAGCGCGGCCCGGGAGAGTGCCCCGATCGGGGGACCGGCGGCTAGCCGATCGAGGACGGCGCGGGCGGCGGGCGGCGCCGCGAGCACGGTGCGCCGCAGTTTCGCCCGGTCCGCGACGAGCGCGCCGGCCCGCGGGTCCAGGAAGTCGGCGGGACGGCCGAGACCGGCCGGGTACGGCGAGGTGACCTCGTCGACCGCGGCCACCACCTGCAGCGACTCCAGCGGGCCGTACAGCAGGAAGCGGGTCCGGAGGCGGTCGATCGCGCCCCGGACGTCCGCGGCGTCGACCCCTCCGGTGAATTCCAGAACGGCGTCGACCGAGGTCAGGGCGGTGTCGGTGGCGCGGCTCAGGCGGGCCGCGTCCAGGATCAGCAGGGTGAACTCGTCCAGCGAGTCCAGGCAGCGGGCGACCGAGTTACGGGACTGTGCGCGTACGGCGAGGGCCGAGATGTCGGCGGGCACCGGAACGACGAGATCGGGGCGCAGCTGTATGAGCGCGCCCAGAGCCTCGTCGGGCAGCGACCGTAGTTGATCGGCGAATGTGGTGGCCATCGTCTTCAACGCTAACGTTCATGGGACGATAGTGGTGTGTCCGGGCGTGGCCGGACCTCGATCGCGAGGAGGACTCATCGTGGCAGCGAAGGCCAACATGCCGGGCACGCAGGTGACCGCCAGTCCCAAGGGCGCACCCCGTGGGGTCGACATGAAGGGTCAGATGCACGTCTCGGAGCTCATCTCCGACCGCGCTGCGGCTCCTTCGCCGTTCGGTGACGACATCACCTTCCCGCTGCCCGTGGAGAACCTCACCTACACGCCCACCTTCACCCAGGAGTGATGCCCGCGGCAGTCGGGTTCGACCTGGACATGACCCTGATCGACTCCCGGCCGGGCATCCGGGAGGCGTACCGGGCGCTCACCGCCCGGACCGGTGTCCACGTCGACGCTGATCTCGCCGTCTCCCGGCTCGGCCCGCCCCTGCGGACCGAGCTCGGCCACTGGTTCCCGCCGGCGGAGATCGAGGACGCCGTCGTCACGTACCGGGCCCTCTATCAGGAGCTCGCGATCGAGCCGACGGTGCCGATGAAAGGTGCCGCCGAGGCGCTCGACGCGGTCCGGGCGGCCGGGCTGCGGGTGGTCGTGGTGACCTCGAAACTGGGCCGGCTGGCCGGCTTGCACCTGGACCATCTGGGCATGCGCGCGGACGAGCTGGCCGGCGACCTGTTCGCCGAGGGCAAGGCGTCCGCGCTGGTGGAGCACGGTGTGCGCTGGTACGTGGGTGATCACGTGGCGGACATGGTGGCCGCCCGCACGGCCGGCGTGCCCGGTATCGGGGTGGCCACCGGGCCCTGCTCCGAGGCTGAGTTGGCCGAGGCCGGAGCAACGTACGTATTGCCCGATCTGACCCATTTCCCGACCCTGCTGGATGAGATTGCTGTTGGGTCCGGGCCCGCGTCTGGATAGCCTTGCCGTGAGCAGTTGTGTCCATTGAGTGAAGTTGAGGTCAGCGGTGCCCACGGGTCGAGTGAAGTGGTACGACGCGGCGAAGGGATTCGGGTTCGTCACCAGTGATGAGGGCGGCGACGTGTTCCTGCCCAAGGGTTCGCTACCCACCGGGGTCACCGAGCTGAAGACCGGTCAGCGGATCGAGTTCGGTGTGGTCGACAGCCGCAAGGGCGCGCAGGCGCTCGGTGTGAAGCTGCTGGAGGCGCCGCCGTCGGTGGCCGAGCTGCGCCGCCGTCCGGCGGACGAGCTGGCCAGCATGATCGAAGACATGATCAAGGTCCTGGAGAGCTCGGTGCAGCCGTCGCTGCAGCGTGGCCGTTACCCGGACAAGAAGACCGCACAGCGGATCGCCCAGCTAGTTCACGCGGTCGCCCGCGAGTTCGAGCTCTGATCCTCCGATATTGATACAGCAGGTGTCAGACCCGCCGCCGCCGCGCGCCCGAGCAGGGCGTCGACGGCGGCGAGTCCGTCTCTGCCCAGGTCCAGGGTGAACTCGTTGACGTAGAGCTCGATGTGCTGGTTCACCACGTCCGGTTCCATCTCCTGCGCGTTGGCGAGGATGAACTCCCGGCTCGCGGCCGGGTCGAGCCAGCCGTGGCGCAGCGACGCACGAATCCACTCGGTGGCCTCGGCCGGATCGACAGTGCCCTTCTTCGCCAGGATTGCGCCGAGCGGGATCGGCAGGCCGGTGTCGCTCTCCCACCACTCGCCGAGGTCGGCCAGGGCGGTCAACCCATAGCGCTGGTACGTGAAACGGGCCTCGTGGATGACCAGGCCCGCGTCGTAACGGCCGGCCGCGACGCCCGGCATGATCTGGTGGAACGGGACCACCTCGATCCGGGCCGGCGGGTGCTCGGCGGACCAGAGGCGGAACAGAAGGTACGCCGTGGTGCGGTCACCGGGCACCGCGACGGTCTTGCCGGTCAGATCGGCCTTTCCGGCCGGGCCGGCGTCCCCGGCCGCGAACGGCTCCCGGGCCAGCACGAGCGGGCCGCAGCCCCGGCCGAGCGCGCCGCCGCAGTGCAGCAGCTCGTAGTCGTCGAGCAGCCAGGGCAGCGCCGCGTAACTCACTTTGACCAGGTCGAACCGGCCGTCCAGCGCCGCTGTGTTCGTCACGTCGACGTCCGCGAACGTCAGGTTGACCGGCGGTGCGCCGGGAACCAGCCCGTGGATCAGGGCGTGGAACACGAAAGTGTCGTTCGGGCACGGCGAGACGGCCAGTGAAAGTTCCACGGGTTTCACGCTAGCGCCGCCGGCCGGTGAGTGCCCCATGGGGCGGATGTCTAGCTCCCCACACCCGGCAGTGCGCGGGGGAAAAACTTTCGCGTTTACATCTGGATCTATGGCGTGACAATTCTTACACTCCGCTTTGTTGGATCATTTGATCGATCAAGGGGGTGTCCCGTGGCCCGGTTCCGATCACTAGCCGCGGGCGTCCTGGTGCTCGGCCTGATTGGTGGGCTGCCCGCGCCCGCCGCCAGCGCCGCGAGCTGGACGCCCGCCAACGATTTGGAGGGTGCGTGCGTCACCCTCCAGGCCTCGAACGGTTACGTCTTCAAGGACAGCGTCGGGTACGGGTACACCAGCACCGCTGCCAAGGCGGAGAAGTTCCGCTTCGAGGCCACCCAGCTGGGCCGTTACGCGATCAGGGACTCCACCGGCGCCCCGATCTACCAGAGCGTGGTCGGCTGGGTCTGGGCCGGCTCCGAATACGGGGACCGCGCCGACTGGACCGCCACCGTCTCCGAGGGCAAGTACCGGTTCGTCTCGACCGCCACCGGCCAGCAGATGGGCGTCTACCTCGGCGGGCTCGGTGCGGGCAGCTCCACCTACACACTCGCGGCGGCCACCGGCTGCGCCGCGATCCCGGACATCGCGACGGGTGTGACCGGCACTCCGGCCGCCGGCGTGGACGCGAACGGCAAGCTGGCCGGCTGGATCGACGCCCACGCGCACATCACCGCGGCCGAGGCGTTCGGCGGGTCGCTGCACTGCGGTGACCCGTACGCGCCGGGTGGGGTGACCGTGGCGCTGAAGGGCTGCGCCTCGCACGCCACGCTCGGCTGGGGCGCCCTGCTCGAAGCGATCATCGCGGGCACCGACCCGATCAACTCCGCCGAGGACGGGTGGCCGACGTTCGGCGACTGGCCGCAGAACGACACGATGCTGCACGAGGCCTCGTACTTCCGCAGCCTTGAGCGGGCCTGGCAGTCCGGCCAGCGGGTGCTCAACGTGCTGCTCGTCGCGAACCGGGTGATCTGCGACCTGACCCCGGAGCACACCTCCTGCGACGAGATGGACCAGATCCGGGCGCAGGCGACGTACCTCAAGAAGATGCAGGACTACGTTGACGCCCGCAGCGGGGGACCGGGCAAGGGCTGGTTCCGGCTGGCGACCACCCCGGCCCAGGTACGCCAGATCGCCGCGCAGGGCAAGCTGGCCGTCACGATCGGCGTGGAGAACTCCGAGCTCTTCGGATGCCGGGAGATCAAGGACGTGCCGCAGTGCACGACAGCGGACATCGACGCCGGGCTCGACGAGCTGGAGAGCCTCGGGGTGAGCGGCCTCTACCCGGTGCACAAGTTCGACAACGCGTTCGGCGGCACCCGGTTCGACGAGGGTGTGACCGGCGCCGCGATCAACCTGGGCCAGCTCCTCTCCAGCGGGCACTGGTGGACCGCGACCAGCTGCACCGGTCCGAGCGACAACGAGCAGCCCCTGGTCAGTGACGACTTCGCGAAGCTCCTGGAACTCGGGGTGGGTCTTCCGGCGGGCACGATCCTGCCGGTCTATCCGAGCGGGAAGATCTGCAACACCCGTGGCTTGACCCCGCTCGGAACGTACCTGATCCAGGAAATGATCGAGCGCGGCATGATCATCCACATCGACCACATGGGGGTGAAGACCGCGCAAGCGGTCCTCGACATCGCCCAGCAGACCGGATATCCGGGCGTCACCTCGGTGCACACCTGGTCGGATCCGACGATCGTCAACCGGATCCTGGGTCTCGGTGGATTCGTCGCCAGCTACGCCTTCGCGGCGACCGACGACGGCCAGGACACCCCGACCTTCCTCGACGAATGGCGCGCCCACCAGGGACTCGCCAACGCTTCGAAGATCACTGGGTACGGGGTCGGCACCGACGTGAACGGTCTGGGCCCGCAGGCCGCCCCGCGTCTGAACGCCGGGTCCAGCCCGCTCACCTACCCGTTCACCGCGACGAACGGCACGACCGTCACGAAGCAGGTCTGGGGTGGCCGGACGTTCGACCTGAACACCGACGGTGTCGCCCAGTACGGCCTCTACGCCGACTGGATCACCGATCTGATCAACCAGTCCGGGTCGGACGCGACCAAACTCCGCAAGCAGCTGCTCAGCGGTGCCGAGGCCTACACGGTGATGTGGGAAAGGGCGCGTGCGTGACGCTGGTCGACACGCCGGTCCGCCGCCGGTGGATGACCGCCTATGGCCTGGCCATGGTCGGTGTGGCGGCGGGCTGGTTCGGTCCGATCCAGATCCTGCTCCCGGAGCAGGCGGCACGGCTGGCCGGCGAGGACGGCAAGGAGGCGCTGCTCGCCTTCGTGACAGCGTGGGGCGCTGCCGTGTCGATGGTGGCGAACCCGCTCTGGGGCGCGCTCTCCGACCGGATCGGATCACGCCGGTTGCCGGTCTTCCTGGCCGGCACCGGGGTCGGCGTGGCCGGTCTGCTGGTGCTGGCCGGGGCGGACACCCGGACGACGATGGTGGCCGGCTGGTGTCTGGTGCAGGCCGGGTTGAACGGGCCGCTCGCCGCGCTCGCCGCGATGATCGGCGACCGGGTGCCGGAACGCCAGCGCGGCACGGTCGGCTCGATCTTCGGGGTGGCGCAGATCGTCGGCGTGGTGCTCGGTACCGCCCTGGCCGTCGCCGTCGGGCAGGGCGCGCCGGGTTACGTGGCGGTGGCTGTCGCGGTGCCGGCCCTCGGCGCGGCCCTGTTGATCCTGCATCGGGACAGGCAGGCGACGACGAGTGTTGACGTGTTGACTGCATCCGAGTCAACTCAACACATCAGACATGTTGATTCATCTGGACATGTTGACCCGGCTGGACATGTTGACCCGGCTGGACATGTTGACCCGGCTGGACATGTTGGCCCGGCGGGACATGTTGATTCGTCAACACGTGGTGAATCGTCAACGCGCCGGTCTGTGTTGCTCAAGCTTCGGTTGACGGAGCAGTTCGCCTGGGCGTGGCTCATCCGGTTCCTGCTCAACTTGAGCAACGCGCTCGTCCTGGTCTACCTCTTCTACTACCTGTCCGACCGGGTCGGTGTCGCCGATCCGGCCCTCTGGGTGCTGATCCTCACCGTCGTCAACGTCGTGTTCGCCGGGATCGCGGGCGGGTTCGGCGGCGTGCTCTCGGACCGCTGGGAACGCCGTCGCGTCTTCATCGCGGTCGCCGCCGTGGTGATCGCGGCCGGCGCCACGCTGATGGCGTTCGTGCCGATGACAGGCGTGGTGATCGGCGCCTCGGTGCTTGTCGGGATCGGCTGGGGCGCCTACATCGCGGTCGACATGGCGGTGATCACGCACGTGCTGCCGGACGCCGAGACCCGCGCCACGATGCTCGGCGTCGCCAACATCGCCGGCACCCTGCCCCAGCTCATCGCGCCGGTCGTGGCCGCGCCGATCGTCACCGGCCTCGGCGGTTACCCGGCTCTGTACCTGCTGACCGGGGGAGCGGCGCTGCTCGCGCTGGCAGCCCTGCCGCGTCTGCGCGGACTGCCATAGCGCGCGAACTGCCATAGCGCGCGACTGCGATAGCGCGCGACTGCCATAGCGCGCGACTGCGATAGCGCGCGACTGCCATAGCCTGCGCGAACTCCCATAGGAAGGAACGTCTTGCACATCCAGTTCCCACCCGGTTTCCGGTTCGGCATGTCGACCTCGGCCTATCAGATCGAGGGGACGGACGGCCTCGTCCCGAGCATCTGGGACACGTTCGCGGCACGGCCCGGGACGATCCGGCACGGCGAGAACGCCCGGGTCGCGATCGACCACGTGAACCGGTACGCCGAGGACGTGCGGCACATCGCCGAAGCCGGTACGCACGACTACCGGTTCTCGTTCTCCTGGCCGCGCGTGCTCTCCGGCGGGATCGGCTTCTACGACCGGCTCGTCGACGCGCTGCTCGAAGCCGGGGTACGGCCGGTGCCGACGCTCTACCACTGGGATCTGCCGCAGAACCTGGAGGACGCCGGCGGCTGGCTGAACCGGGACACCGCGTACCGGCTCGCCGATCACGCCGCCACCCTGGCACTGCGACTCGGCGATCGGGTCCGCGACTGGATCACGATGAACGAGATGAACGTCCACACCCTGTACGGATACGCGCTCACCGACCACGCCCCCGCCCGCGGGCTGGGCCTGGAGGCGCTGCCCGCGGCGCATCACCAGCTGCTCGCCCACGGTCTGGCCGTACAGGTGCTGCGCACGCACGGCGCCGCCACGGTCGGGGTGGCGAACCAGCACTTCCCGGTCGCCCCGGCCAGTGACGACCCGGCGGATCTGATGGCGGCGGGGCTGTTCGAGGAGCTGACGAACTGGACGTTCTCCGACCCGATCCTGCGTGGCGCGTACCCGAACGAGCTGATCGCGGCCGGAATCGGCACCACCGGCGCGCAGCTGGACCGGGATCTCGAGCTGATCCGGGCGCGGCTGGACTTCTACGGGGTCAACTACTACGAGCCGACGATGATCGAGGCGCCGAAAGCGGGCAAGGATTACTCCGGCGTACTGGAAGTGGATATCCCGGACGGGATGCCGTTCTCGCCGGTGCCGGTGAAGAGCGACGAGCGCACCGATTTCGGCTGGTCGATCGTGCCGTCCGGGCTCACCGAGATCCTGGTGACGCTGAAGGACCGCTATCCGAATCTGCCACCCGTGGTGATCACCGAGAACGGCGCCTCGTTCCACGACGCGCCACCCGGTCCGGACGGCCGGGTGCGCGACGAGCGCCGGATCTCCTATCTGGACGCCCATCTGCGCGCGGTGGCCGCCGCGATCGAGGCGGGAGTTCGGGTCGACGGCTACTACGTCTGGTCGGCGCTCGACAACTTCGAGTGGGCAGCCGGTTATGACGAGCGCTTCGGCCTCATATATGTGGACAAGTCCACTCTGGAGCGGACGCGCAAGGACTCCTGGTACTGGTACCGCGACCTGATCGCGGCTCAGCGCTGAAGCGTGTCGACCCGCTGAAGCTGATCGACGAACTGCGTGGCGAGGCGGTTCAGGCGCTCTGCGCGGCCCTCCTCGGCCCACCCGTCCACGAGGCTGAGCAGCGTGCTCCCCTCGACCAGGATGATGAAGTCGTCGATCACCGACTCGTCGTCCACGCCGGCCCGCAGCTCACCGAGCTCCCGCGCCTCGCGCAGACAGTTCACCAGGTGCACCCGGATCTCCTGGTGTGACCGGCGGCGGGACTCGGCGAGCCGGGGGTGGGACAGCGCGGCGCCGGCGAACGCGACGTTGACGTGGGCGTCCGCGGCACGTTCCTCGTCCAGCGGCAGCACCGCTTCCAGCGCGGCGCGCAGGCCGTCCAGGCCGAACAGGTCCCCGCCGATCCGGAACGCGCGCTCCACGATCCGGTCGTAGACCGCTTTCTGTGCGGCGACCAGGATGTCGTCCTTGCCGCCCAGGAAGTGGGCCAGCACGCTCAGCGAGCAGCCGGCCTCGTCGGCGATGGCGCGGGTCGTGGTGCCCTCCACCCCGCGGGCGCGGACCACCCGCCACGCCGCGGCGAGCAGCTCAGCCTTTCTCCGGTCGTGATCGACGAGCCTCGGCACGCCGCAAGCTTAGCCAACCCCGCCCCCGCCCGATCTTGGCGATTTACCCACCACCGTCCACCCCGTCGGCAATTCTCCAAGATCGGGAAGGCGGCGGCCGGCGGCCGGCGGCGGGAGCGGCGGGCGGCGGGAGCGGCCGGCGCTATTTGAGGGAGGGAGTGGCGAGCGCCAGGTGCGGGAGGCGGCGGGCCAGCGGAAGCGTCAGGATCACCGCCACGACCGGGATCAGGAAGGCGATCCGCAGGCCGACCGGTTCGGAGAGCGCGCCGATCAGCACCGCGCCGACCAGGGCGCCGCCGTAGTTGAAGAGGTTCACCTTGGCGATCACCTCGTCGCTGCTCTCGGCGGCCGACTCGCCGGCCGCGCTGAACGCCAGCGGCACCAGCACGCCGACCCCGATCCCGGAGATGGCGAAACCGGTCACCGCGGCGCCGACCGACGGCAGCAGCGCCACCAGCCCGCAGCCGATCCCGCAGACCGCCAGGCCGCCGACGGCGACCACGAGACGGCCGGCCCGGGGCATCACGTGGTCGGCGACGAGACGGCTCACCAGGACGGCCGCCTGGTAGGCCGCGTAACCGAGCGGGGCCACCGAGGAGGCCGCCCCGAGCGAGTCCTGCAGGTAGACCGAACTCCACGTGCTGACGGCCGAGTCAACCAGGAACGCCGTGAAGATCAACATGCCGCAGGCCAGCACGATCGGCCGGAGCGCGCGGCTACCGTGCGGATGCGCCGCGGCCGCCCGCAGGGTCCGCCCGGGCTCGAAGGCGCGCCAGCCGATCATCCCGATCAGCGCCGCGAACCCGGCCGCCACGCCGATCGCCAGCTCGGCGCCCGCGCCGCTCTCCAGCACGCCGGACATCAGCAGCGCGGCGGCGATCGCGGCCGCCGTGTACGCCGCGAAGAGCCGGCTCATCACGCTGCGCCCGAGCCGCGCCTGCACCAGCACGCCCTGCATGCTCAGCGACGCGTCGACAGCGCCCAGGCCGACGCCGTAGGCCAGCAGGACGGCCGCGAAGACCGCGTTCGGCGTGGCGACTGTCGCGCCGGCCAGACCCGCCGAGACCAGCAGCAATCCGGAGGCGAGAGCGTACCGGCTGCCCCAGCGGGTGGCGATCCGGTCGGCCAGCATCGAACCCCCGGCCGCGGCCACGCAGACCAGCAGCAGGATCGCCGAGACGAACGTGTCGTCGATGCCCTGCCGGTCCTTGAACGCCGGGAGCGCGGTGACCACCGCGGCATAACCGAGACCCTGAGCGGCGTAACCCGCGCCGATCAGCCGGGCCCGGGCCGCGGCCGTCATCCCGATGCCGCTCGCGTCGTCCATCGTGCCTCGCTTCGCCGGGATGAAAGCGTGCTGTTCAGCGCAGCATGCCGCCCGGGAGTGACGAGAGCAACAGATCGACTGTTACGAAACGATCAGCGCGGGAGCCGCGGCCCGCAGCGCGCCGAACGCCTCGGCCATCCGCCACGCCGACCGGTCCCGCGGCCCCACCGCGTTCGAGATCGTCCGCAGCTCGGCGAAGGGCACCAAGGCGGCGGCCGCCGCGCTTGCCACGCCGTACCCCTCCATCGCCTCCGCGACCGCCTGCGGGAAGCGGTCCGCCAGCCGGTCCGCGGTCGCCTGCGTGCCGGTCACCGTGCTCAGCGTCAGCACGTCCCCGGTGACCGCGTGCGGCAGGCCCGCGCGCAGGGCCTTGAGAAGCACCGGATCGCACTCCAGCACGCTGCTGCCGAACCCCAGCTCCTCCACCGGCAGGAACCCGTCCGGGGTCTCGGCGCCCAGGTCCGCCGCGATGCTGCGGGTGGCGAGCACGGTGCCGCCGACCGGGACCCGCCCGGCGAATCCACCGGCGATCCCGGCGCTGATCACGGCACGGTAGGCGCCGGTCGCGAGCAGGCGCGCGGTTCCGGCGGCGGCCGCTGCCGGACCGACGCCGACGGCGTCGACCACGATCAGATCCGGGTCGAGACCCGGGCGGATCGCTGCGGCCTCCGCGTCAACAGCGGTCACCACCAGGATTTTGTACGAGTTCACGCGTCCCCACCGGTCCCAGGATCGACATCCCGCGAACCGTAACCCGTGCTGGACGGCCGGTAGACGTGGTATCCCGGCGGCGCTCCGGCGTTCGTCGGGCGCTGCGGTGGCGTGCCGCTGCCGTCGCCGCCGCGGTATCGGACCGTGGGCGGCTCCGCCTCGGCCTCCTCACGACGGGTGGGTCGCTCGGGTCGTGCGGGAGTCTCCGGCCGTGCGGGCGTCCGCGCGGTCTCGGGTGGTTCGGCCGCCGGCTTCTCCTTGCGGCGGCCGAACCAGCGCCTCCGGCTGGGCGGCGGCTCGATAAGCGTGGTGTCCGTCCCGCGCCGTCCGGGCGTGGTGTCGGCCCCGCGCTGGGCGGCCGTGCTGTCTGTCCCGCGCTGGGCGGGCGCCGGAGCGGCCGCCGGCTCGGGCGTCGGATCGGCCCAGGGATCGACCGCCTCCATCACGGGCCCGCGGGACGGGTCGTCACCCCGTACCCCCGCAGTCGGGGTTTGATCGTTGTCCGGGCGTCCCGACAGGCGCTCGTTGTGCAGCCGCGCTGCCGCCCAGGCGGCGCGTGCCGCGGCGAGCACCGCCAGCAGCGCGGCGAGCCCGATGCCCATCCGGCCCGGCAGCGGGATGATCCCGAGGCCGCCACCGGCCACCCAGGCCAGCATGAGCGCGGTCTCCGAGTGCGCGAACGCGGTGGCCCGCTGCTGCTCGGGGACGCGTTCCTGGATGCTCGCGTCGACCGCGAGCTTCGCGATCCCGCTGAAGATCGCGGTGAGCAGGGCCAGCAGGGTGACCATCGCGAGGTTGTAGAAGATCGTGGTGAGCACCGCGACGCCGGCCGTCACCACGAGACCGCTGGACTGCAGCGCGAGCGGACGGCGGATGCGCAGACCGGTGCCGGCCGCGGTGGAGAGGAACGTGCCGACGGCGAGCGCGCCACCGACCACGCCGACCGCGGCGCCCCGGTTCAGCTCGAACCCCAGGAACGAGCTGGGCAGGTCGTTCCCCATGATCGCGAAGGTCAGGAAGAGCAGCAGGAAGCCGTAGAGAAGGCGCAGGCTGGAGCTGCCGATCAGGCTCGCCAGCACCAGGCGCTCGGCGAGCGGGCGACCGGAACCAGCGGTCCGGAGCACCGCACGCCACGCGCGCGGCATCTCCTCCGGTGGATCGGAGTCGGCGCGCGGCGGCAGCTTGAGCGCGATCACCACGCCGACCATGAAGATGATCGTGGCGACGCGCAGGGGCCACTGTGGCCCGAACTTGAACGCCAGCAGGCCGATCGGCGCCACCACGATGCCGGCGAACGTGCCGTACACACTGGCCCGGGCGCCCACCTGGGAGAGGCCCACCCCGGCCGGGAGCAGACGTGGCACGGCCGCCGATCGGGCCACGCCGTAGGCGCGGGAGAAGGCGAGCACCGCGAACGCGGCCGGATAGAGGCCCCAGCCGAGCAGGTTGTCCGACATCACGTAGGCGAGGAAGGCCCGGCCCAGCATGGTGACCGCCAGCGCGTACCGCCGGCCGTGCCGGAAGTGGTCCAGCAGCGGGCCGACCACCGGCGCGAGCAGCGCGAACGGCACCATCGTGATGAGCAGGTAGAGCCCCACCTTGCTGCGCGCCTCACCGAGCGGGACGCTGAAGATGGTCCCGGCGAGTCCGATCGCGATGAGCGCGTCACCGGCACAGGAGATCGCGTGCAGGTCGAACAGCCGGATCATGCCGACCTCGTTGGCGGCGCCGCGCGCCCGGGCCGTGCCGACCCGGCGGGTGGCCCAGGCGCTTCCGCGCACCGAACCACGCACCACCAGACGGAAGGCCTTCACGCCGGTGCCGACGGTGCGTCCGAGTGTGGGAAGCAGCGGCATGACAACCATCCTGACTGATACTCGCTCCTCCCGTCGCCCTCCACGCGCGGCTATATGGGGACTCGTTGCGGTGTACCGGGTGGGGTAGGCAACAATGGGCGGGTGACCTCCAGGACTGCCGCCCGCGCCGCCCGACTCGACCAGGTCTGTGCCGATGCTGTCGGGGTGGCTCGTGGTGCCATCACCGAAGTGGACGCGAGTGACGTCGGTGAACACCTCGAGGTGATCGCCGAGGGTGATCGGCTGGTCACCCATTTCTTCGAGAGCCACCTCGCCGGTTATCAGGGCTGGCGCTGGGCGGTCACGGTGACCCGCGTCCCGCGCAGCCGTCACGTGACGGTCTGCGAGACCGTGCTGCTGCCCGGCCCGGACGCGCTGCTCGCGCCCGGCTGGGTGCCGTGGAACGAGCGGGTCCAGCCCGGCGACCTGGGTGTCGGCGACCTCATGCCGACCGCGCCCGACGACGACCGGCTCGCTCCGGGCTACGTGCTCAGCGACGACCCGGCGGTCGAGGAGGTCTCCTGGGAGCTCGGCCTGGGCCGGCCCCGGGTGATGTCCCGCGAGGGGCGGGCCGAGACCGCCCAGCGGTGGTACGACGGCGACGCCGGACCGGAAGCGCCGATCTCCACCGCCGCTCCCCGCAACGCCCGCTGCGGCACCTGCGGCTTCTACCTGCCGCTGGCCGGCTCGATGCGCCCGATGTTCGGTGTCTGCGGCAACCTCTACGCGCCGGACGACGGCCGCGCGGTCAGCGCCGACCACGGCTGCGGCGCGCACTCCGAGGCGTTGCTCACCACCCCTGAGCAGCCGGTCGAGGAACTTCCCACGGTTTACGACGACAGCGAGGTCGAGGCCGTGGCGGTCAGCCGCGGGCACGGCTCGGTGGAGTCAGGCGAGCCGGCCGAGGATTACGGCCACAGCTGATCAGTCGGTGACCCGGAACTCCGGGTGGGTCAGTGTGCGGCGGCGCTTGCGGTTCCGGTCGTGCACGACCATCGTCAGCGTGCCCGGGATGCCCCAGAGCAGGCCGGCCAGGCTGACCTCCACCCAGTGATCCGGCGCCCCGGCGAGCCAGGTGACCAGGAGCGCGACGGCGAAGGCCGCCGTGCCGGCAAGGGCGAACGGGACCATCGGCGGATCGAGCGGTTCGGGCCGCGGTTTCGTCCCGACCACCACACCGAGAACCTCATCGGCTTTCGCGCTCTTCGTGGCGGGCGACAGGTCACTCACTCCGTCAGGGTACGACCATTACGCACCGCATCGGGAAGGCGCGTGAGAGTTGTAACATCACTCCGCTTTTACCGAGGTCATCAGGTTTGAGAGCATGCGCCCGTCCCCTCGTGTTGAGAGATCCCGGAAGGGTCGTATGTCCATAGCTACCGAGCCGACGAGCAAGTTCGATCGGTTCTTCGAGATAACCGCGCGCGGCTCGACACTGAGCCGGGAGATCCGCGGTGGCATCGTCACGTTCTTCACGATGGCGTACATCGTCGTGCTGAACCCCCTGATCCTGGCCGGTGGAACCGACTCCACCGGCGCGCAGCTGCCGATCGCCGCGCTGGCGGCCGGCACCGCGCTCGTCGCCGGCCTGATGACCATCCTGATGGGCGTTGTCGCGCGCTTCCCGCTGGCGCTCGCCGCCGGCCTTGGTGTGAACGCGCTCGTCGCGTACGAGATCGCGCCGGAGATGACCTGGGCCGACGCGATGGGCCTGGTCGTCATCGAGGGTGTGCTGATCGCCATCCTGGTGCTGACCGGCCTGCGTACCGCCGTGTTCCGGGCGGTCCCGACCCAGCTGAAGACCGCGATCGGCGTGGGCATCGGTCTCTTCCTGATGATCATCGGTCTGGTGGACGCCGGGTTCGTGCACCGCGTGCCGGACGCCGCCAACACCACCGTCCCGGTCGAGCTGGGCCTCGGCGGCAAGCTGATGACCTGGCCCTCGCTGGTCTTCGCGGTCGGCCTGCTCTTCACCCTGGTGCTCTTCGTCCGCAAGGTGAAGGGCGCCATCCTGATCGGTATCCTCGGCACCACCGTCCTGGCGATCATCGTCGAGGCGATCGCCGGGGTCGGCTCGGTCGTCACCAACCCGCACGGCTGGTCGCTCAACGTCCCGACGCTGCCCGACAAGATCATCGACACCCCGGACCTGTCGCTGATCGGGCAGTTCAACGTCCTGGACTCGTGGTCGACGGCCGGCTGGCTGGTCGTGCTGATGTTCATCTTCACGCTGCTGATCACCGACTTCTTCGACACGATGGGCACGATGGTCGCGGTCGGCCAGGAGGGTGAGCTCCTCGACCAGGAGGGCATGCCGCCGCGTACCAAGGAGATCCTGCTCGTCGACTCGGTGGCGGCCGCTGCCGGTGGCGCGGCGAGCGTCTCCAGCAACACCTCGTACGTGGAGAGCGCCTCGGGTGTCGGCGAGGGCGCGCGTACCGGCGTGGCGAGCCTGGTCACCGGCGTGCTGTTCCTGGTCGCGATGTTCTTCGCGCCGCTGGTCAAGGTGGTGCCGTTCGAGGCCGCGTCGACAGCGCTCGTGGTCGTCGGCTTCCTGATGATCAGCACGGTCACGAAGATCGACTGGACCGACTACACCATCGCGGTGCCGGCGTTCCTGACCGTCACGCTGATGCCGTTCACGTACTCGATCTCCAACGGCATCGGGGCCGGGGTCATCTCGTACGTCGTCCTGAAGGTCTTCACCGGCAAGGCCCGGGAGATCCACCCCATCCTGTACGGGGTGGCCGCCCTGTTCGTGCTGTACTTCGCCCGGGGTCCGCTGGAGTCCTGGGTTCTCTGAATTCCCGGTTGTGTTCCACCGTCACCGGTTGCGTTAGCGTGCCGGTGACGGTGGTCATACGGGTCATCCGATGTCGTTAGCCATGCTCATTAGCTAGGCTAAGTAACGTGATGGAGCGGGTGGTGACGACGGAACGCGCGACAGCGGAACCGCTTGCCAAAACGCTGCGGGACGCGATCACCCGGCTCAGCCGCCGGGTCCGGCAAGCCCGGCCGGTCGGTGACCTCACGTTCAGCCAGCTCTCCGCGCTGACCAGCCTCCAGCTGGCCGGTGAGCTGACTCCTCGTGAGCTCGCCGACGTCGAACGGGTCCAGCCTCCGACGATGACCAAGATCGTCGGAAAGCTGGAGGACCGCGGGCTCGTCGCACGTAAAGCGCACCCCACCGACGGGCGTCAGGTCATCCTGGCCGCCACCGAGCAGGGGAAAGCCGTCTACGCGCAGTACGAGCAGGCGCGCAACGAGTGGCTGGCACGAGCTCTCGACCGTTTGAGCCCGGAGGAACGGGAAACCCTTGCACACGCCGCGGAGATTCTGCAGCGCGTCGCACGGGGCTGACTCCCTTTTCGTGTCGTTCCGCTTCGTCACACGACGATGACGCGTACGACCGAGCGAAGGGGGCCCTTTGAGCGCCACATTCCGGTCTCTGCAGGTTCGTAATTACCGCCTCTTCTCCGCCGGGCAGCTGGTGAAGCTGATCGGCGTGTGGATGATGTTCACGGCCCAGGACTGGCTGGTGCTGGAACTCTCCGACAACTCACCCGGTGCGCTGGGGACGGTGACGGCGCTCCAGTTCGTACCCGTCATGCTCCTCACCCTGGTGAGCGGCCGCCTGGCCGACCGTTACGACAAGCGCAAGCTGCTGGTCGCGGCGAACGCCGCCTTCGCGGTCTTCGCCGTCGCCTTCGCGGTGCTCGTCACCAGCGGCGTGGTCCAGCTCTGGCACGTCTTCGTCTTCGCGCTCCTCCTCGGCATCGCGAACGCTGTCGAGACCCCGGTCCGGCAGGCCTTCGTCTCCGAACTCGTCGAGCTCCCGCTGCTGCCGAACGCGCTCGCGCTCTCCGCGGCCACCTTCAACATCGCCCGGATCAGCGGACCGGCGCTCGCCGGCGTGCTGCTCGCGGTGCTCTCCACGCCCGGGGTCTTCCTGATCTCGACGGCGCTGTCGATCGCGCCGGTCTTCACCTATGTCTGGATGCGGCCGGACGACCTCTACCGGTCGGCGCGCGTCAAGGGCGCCCAGGCGCGGGTCATCGACGGGCTGCGGTACGTCGGGAAGCGGCACGATCTGGTGCTGCCGATCTGCCTGATGGCCGTGATCGGCATGATCGGCTTCAACTTCCCGGTCACGCTGGCGGCCCTCGCAAAGATCAACTTCAACGCCGGTCCGTCGTCGTTCGGGCTGCTCACCACGTGTCTGGCGATCGGAGCGCTGGGTGGCGCGCTGGCCGGGACGCGGCGGCGGGCCCGGCCCGGGGTGTACCGGGTGATCGGCGCGGCGCTGCTCTTCGGCCTCTTCGAGGTGGCCGTCGGATTCTCGCCCACTTTCGTGGTCGCCGCGATCCTGCTGGTTCCGACCGGCTTCTTCTCGATCTATCTGGCGCAGGGGGCGAACCACCGGGTGCAGATGGGGGTGGACGGGGAGTACCGGGGGCGGGTCATGGCCCTCTACGTGCTGGTGTTCCTGGGTACCACGCCGATCGGGGCGTCGCTGTCCGGCTGGTGGGGCGAGCACTTCGGGGTGCCGTCGAGCATCTGGGCGGCCGGGGTGGTCAGTTTCCTGGCCGCCGTGGGTGCGCTGGTGTGGCAGTTGCGGGTCAGCGGAGATCGGATCGAGGTTCGCGGCCGGCGGGTGCGCCTGGTGCCGTTGGTGCCGTCGGAGCGTTCGGCGCCTTCGGCGCCTTTGGTGCGGGCAGAGCCGTCGGGCTCGGAGTCGCCTTCGGTCGGGTCGCAGGGTGGTCACGCCGAGCCGGTGGCGGACTCCAACCCGGTGGCCCGGGTCTGACTTCGCGCCCGGGTCTGACTTCACGCCCGGGTCTGACTTCACGGCAGTGCGGTGCCGTTTCGCGGCTTTTGGGTACTGATGTTGGCAGTCCGTGTCCACCAAACGGGTATACCGGCCCGGACCGTCAGGCTTTAGCGTCGAACTCGTGGCGATCGCGCACATTGCTGTGCTTTCAGCGGCGTTGTCAGCGCTGCTGATGTTGCAGTGCGCGGCGGCGATGCTCGACCCCCAGGCGCGCGGCATGCGTCGCCTGCTGACCCGCGGTGGCCGCCGGGAGCTCCGCTCCCTGCGCCGGCTGGACCGGACCCTCAAGGTCCGCGACCCGGTCACCCCCACCGGTTCCCCCTCCATCGAGCAGATTGCGTACGACCTGCGCCGTCTCGACAAGCAGCGCCGCAGCGGCCCGACCCGTTGCTCCGAGGTGTGGCTGGCGGCGGTGCTGAGGGCCTACGACGCCCGTCTCCAGCTCGCCTGCCGGTGCCTGGGCCTGCCCGAGCACCTTCAGCCGCTGGAGGGCGTCGACCGCGAGATCGAGCGTTTGCGCGTGGAGGCCGCGCTGCAGGCGGCGGGCATGCTCCTGCGCACCCACCCGTAACCGAGCCCGCCGGCCGGCGCCGCCCCGAGCGTGTGAAGTTCGGGTGCGCTCCGCGCCTCAACTCCACACGCAGGCGGTGCCGCCCCCGAGCGTGTGGAGTTCGGGTGCGCTCCGCGCCTCAACTCCACACGCACGGGGTGGTGCCTTTGAGCGTGTGGAGTTGGGGTGCGATCCGGACCTCAACTCCACACGCGAGGGGTGGGTTCGGGTTGTCAGGCGCGACCGGCGGTCAGGGAGGGGCTCGCGGGCCGGCTCGTCGGTGACCCCGGTCGGTTGCCCCGCGCCATCGCCACGGCTGCTGCCGCTGCCACGAGGGCGCCGATCAGGCTGGGGGCTCCGAGGTCGCCTGTCACCGCGTACGAGAAGACGGAAACCGTGAGCACCCCCGCGGCGTAAGCGAAACCGATCGCCAGGGTGGCGGCAGCCGCCCTGGCCGGCAGTGACGCGCCGAGCGCGAGCACCGCGCAGAGGATCAGGTCGGGGACGAGGAACGGGTTGTCCGCTCGCCAGGAGGAGTGCAGGAAGAGGAAGACGAACGTGGTGACGCTGAGTGTGGCCGCAGCCAGGCGGCCTACCAGGAGGACTCGCATGTCTACACCGTAGACAACGGGGCGGCCGATGTCTACGCCGTAGACTGCCGGAATGCCGAAGAGAGCGCTGACCCCCGAGCTGATCGCCGCGACGGCGCTGGAGCTGGGGGACCGCGACGGCGACCCGGCGATGTCGATGCGGCGGATCGCGGCCGAGCTCGGATGCGACCCGATGGCCATATATCGGCACTTCGCCAATCGGGAGGCGCTGCTCGACGCGGTGGCCGATCTCGCGCTCGCCGGCGTCGCGGCGCCCGGCCCGGACCTCCGCTGGGACCAGCGGCTGAGCGAGCTCCTCACCGAGGTGCGCGGGGCGGCGTTGCGGCACCCCGGCATCGCGGCGCACGTGGCGGCCCGGCCGCCGCTCGGGGCGAACGGCCGGCGACTCTCCGCGGCGATCACCGGGGCGCTCGCCGATGCGGGGCTGACGCCGTCCGGGGTGGTGCAGTCAACCCAGGCGCTGATCGCCTATGTCGCGGCGGCCCTCGCGATGACCGTCAAGGCTGGCGCGCGGGACGAGCGGTGGCACCGGGTCAGCGCGGTGCTCGGCGCGGGGATGCCGGTGGTGGGGTCGGAGGAGCAGTTCGCCTACGGCCTGCGGCTGATGATCAATGGAATCCGGGGGGAGGCGGCCGGGGGTGGTCAGGGCAGTGTCCACTCGCCGATCCGCGAATAGGTCCCGTCGGCGCTGCGGACCAGCGACACCCCGCGGACCCACCACTCCGGACCCGCATAATCCGCCAACCCGTCCAGGATCGAGGCGGAGTACCGGTACGAAACCGTCAGGTGCGGATGGAACTCCCGGTCATCGATCGGGAACCCGGCCAGGCACCCGACCACGCGCTCGCGGAGCGCACCCAGCGCGGCCACGTCGCCGCCGAGACCGGCCCAGACCACCGACCGGAACCGTCCACCGCCCGCGAGCCGCAGCGTGAACGGGTCGCCCAGCGACGCCCGTCCCAGCGCCGGCGCGACGAGGGTGGGGTCGGCGTCGCCGAGGAATGCCAGCGTGACGTGCCACTTGTCGGCGCGGGACCGGATGGCGGGCACCGAAGACGCGAGATCCCGCCGGACGTCCTCCGGCGGGAAGATCGCGACGAACAGGCTCAGGAGGACTCCCGGGCTGCCGGGCCGCCCCCGAACAGCACGTCATCCCAGCTGGGCAGTCGCTTGCGCGGCTTGTTCTCCTCGGTCTCCGAGCTGGCCTGGGCGTTGCCCTGACCGACCGTGCGGCGCGGGCGCAGGACCGCCAGCGACGGCACCGCGGGAACCTCTTTCGGCAGGTCGGCGTCGTCGTCGAACGCGGAACCGGCGCCACCGCCGAGCAGTGCCGCGGCGCCGCCGGCGACCGGGCGCCGGGCGGCCGGGGAGACCGGCTCGAGGCCGCGGCCGGAGTTGCCCTCGAGTGGCCGGTCGAGCGAGGCGAGCAGGGCGTCCCGCCCGGCGCGGATCGGGTCGCGGTTGCGCGACGGCGAGGCGTCGGACGTGGTCGGCAGGCCGTGACCGCCGCGAGCCGGCTCGGAGCTGCGGGCCGGGCCGGGCAGGCCGTGGCCGCCGCGCTCGGGGGCCGGCTCCTGGCCGAGGATCTGGGTGGGCCGCTCGGCGCAGAGGTATTGCGCCATGTCGTCGTGCGGCGACACCACCTGACGGCCCTTGTCCAGGTCCCAGATGGCCTGCGCTGTGGCTTTGCCGGACGGCCAGGTGGCGACGATCCGCCAGGCGCCGTCGTCCTTGCGGAACGCGTCCCAGGAGATCTTCTCGGTGTCGATGCCGTGCTGCGCGAGCCGGCTGTCGACGACCTCGGCGAGCGGCTGGCCGGTGTCCGACGTCTTCAGCCGGGTGCGGCGGGCATGCTGCGCGAGCATGGCCCGCTCCTGCAGCACCGGACCGGCGTAGCGGAGCACGCGGTCGACCGGCACGCCGGCGATGCGCGCGACGTCCTCGGCGGACTCGCCGGAACGAATGCGGGACTGGATGTCCCTCGGGGACAGTGAGGGTGGTGCCGTCTCCGGCGACAGGACCGCCACCGCCGTCCCGGCGCCGGAACCCTGACCACCGCTCTCGGTCAGCACCCCGCTCACCCGGTCGTCGATGGGAAGCGCCAGGAGCCGGCCGACCTCATCGGCGAGCACCAGGGCCTGACCGTCCTCGGAGAGGGCGACGAAGCGTACCGGCCGCATGCGTTGCCTCCGTCTCGTCGCGTTGGCCTGATGTCCCGAGAGTCAGCCACCCGGGCGCGTTTCGGAACACGGTACGCGCCTTGGTCACCCTATGGGGGTAAGCCACGCCGTCGAACTCGCTGACCAGGGAAGATGATCTTCACTCAGTTCCATGACCAAAAGCTATCTAAACCCAAAACCTATTTATTGGGTACGGGTGACGGGCCGTTCATCGCAATGAGGCCCGTCACCAGGAAGATTTCTTACAGTCGTTCCACCACATGATCGATGCACGCGGTGAGAGCCGCCACATCGGTCGGATCGACGGTCGGATAGAGCGCGACCCGGAGCTGGTTGCGGCCGAGCTTGCGGTACGGCTCGGTGTCCACCACGCCGTTGGCCCGCAGGACCTTCGCGATCGCCGTGGCGTCCACGCCCTCGGCGAAGTCGATCGTCGCGACCGCCGCGGAGCGCAGCGCCGGGTCGGTCACGAACGGCTGGGCGAAATCGGACTTGTCGGCCCAGCCGTAGATCGTGGCGGCGCTCTCCGCGCTGCGCTTGACCGCCCAGGACAGGCCGCCCTGCGCGTTCATCCAGTCCACCTGCTCGGCGGCGAGGAAGACGGTGGCCAGCGCCGGCGTGTTGTAGGTCTGCTCCAGGCGGGACTGCTCGATCGCGGTCACCAGGTCGAGGAACTGCGGGATGTACCGCTTGCTCGCCTTGACCTCGAAGGCCCGCTCGATCGCGGCCGGCGACAGCAGGGCCAGCCAGATCCCGCCGTCCGAGCCGAGCGCCTTCTGCGGGGCGAGGTAGTAGACGTCGGTCTCGCTCACGTCGACGTCGAGGCTGCCGCCGCCGGACGTGGCGTCGGTGAGCAGCAGCGCGCCCGGGTCGGCGCCGGCGACCCGGCGCACCGGGACGGCCACGCCGGTGGAGGTCTCGTTCTGCACGCTGGCGTAGACGTCCACGCCGGCCTCGGCGGTCAGGTACGCGGCCAGCCCGGCGGGCGCCCGGTGCACGGTCGGCTCGGCGAGGAACGGCGCGTCCGTGACGGCCTGGACGAACTTGGCGCCGAACTCGCCGAACTCGGCGAACTGCGCCTTCTCCTTGACCAGCCCGAACGTGGCGACCTCCCAGAACGCGCTGGTGCCGCCGTTGGCGAGGATCACCTCGTACCCGTCCGGGATCGAGAAGAACTCGGCGAGGCCACGACGTAGCCGGGCGACCTGGTCCTTCACCGTCCTCTGCCGGTGCGAGGTGCCCATGAAGGTGCGGGACACCGCGGAGAGCGCCTCGACGCCTTCCGGCCGGACCTTGCTCGGCCCGGAGCCGAACCGGCCGTCGACGGGTTTGATCGTGTCAGGAATCCGGATGTCAACCACGGTCACACATTATGCGTGAGGTGGCTCCAGCCCTCGACCTCCTGCGGCTTACGGGGTGCCGGTCCCACGTACGCGAGGCCCGGGCGCAGGATCCGGCCGAGCCGCTTCTGCTCCAGGATGTGCGCGCTCCACCCGGCCACCCGGGCGCAGGTGAACATCGAGGTGAACATGTGCGCCGGCACCTCGGCGAAGTCGAGCACCACGGCCGACCAGAACTCCACGTTGGTGAAGAGGTACTTCTCCGGCCGGCGCTCCTGCAGCTCGGCGAGCGCGGCCGCCTCCAGCGCCTCGGCTACCTCGAACCGGGGCGCGCCCAGGTCCTTGGCGATCCGGCGCAGCACCCGGGCCCGGGGGTCCTCGGCCCGGTAGGCGCGGTGCCCGAAGCCCATCAGGCGCTCGCCGCGATCGAGAACGTCCTTCACGTACGAGGTGGCGTCGCCGCTGCGTTCCACCCGTTCGAGCATCTGCAGCACCCGGGTGGGCGCGCCGCCGTGCAGCGGGCCGGAGAGCGCGCCGATCCCGGAGGAGATGCAGGCGGCCGCGTCCGCGCCGGTGGAGGCGACGATGCGGGTGGTGAAGGTGGAGGCGTTCAGCCCGTGCTCGGCGGCCGCGATGAAGTACGCGTCGACGGCCTTGATGTGCCGCGGGTCCGGCTCGCCACGCCAGCGGCGCATGAACCGCTCCACGATGGTCTCGGCCTTGTCGATGTCCTTCTGCGGGACGGCCGGCAGACCCAGGCCACGCGCGGCCTGCGCGACGAACGAGAGCGCGGTCACCGACACCCGGGCCAGGTCGGAGCGGGTCTGCTCGTCGGTGATGTCGAAGAGCTGGGACAACCCCCAGTACGGCGCCAGCATCGCGACCGCCGACTGCACGTCGACCCGGATGTCGCCGGAGTGCACCGGCACCGGGAACGGCTCGGCCGGCGGCAGGCCGGGACCGAACTTCCCGTCCACGAGCAGGCCCCAGACGTTGCCGAACGAGACCTGGCCGATCAGATCCTCGATGTCGACTCCGCGGTACCGCAGTGCGGCGCCGGTCGGATCTGGCTCGGCGATCTCGGTCTCGAACGCGATGACGCCCTCGAGTCCCGGCTTGAAGTCGGACACGGCACTCCCTGGGGAACAGGACGGTGGAGCGAGTTTGCGGTGGGTGATTCATCTTGCCCGCCGGGTAACCGCCGGTCGAGGCGTCGCGATTGTGCTCTCGGTGACACCCATCCTGGTTCAACTGACGTATCGCCACGGGCGACTTACCGTCGTTTGCGTCTTGGGGTACCCGGGTTTTGGATACACCCCTACGTTTTTGGATGCACCCCTACGTTTTGGATACCGCAGTGAACGGAGCGCGTGTGGCCGAGGAACCGCCGTCGCCGGCCGGGATGCGCCGCGACTACACCGAGTGGCCGTTGCTGCTCGAAGACGGGCTGGCCGAGGACTGGACCAGCCAGTTCGCGGCGTGGTTCGCCGACGCGACCACGTTCGGGTTACCCGAGCCGAACGCGATGGTGATCGCCACGGCCGACGCGGCGGGACGTCCGTCGGCCCGGACGGTGCTGCTCAAGGGATACGACGCGAGCGGTTTTGTGTTTTTCACGAATTATGAGTCCCGCAAGGGCAGCGAGCTCGCCGTCAACCCGTACGCGAGTCTGGTCTTCCCCTGGTTTCCCATGCAGCGCCAGGTGACCGTGGCGGGGACGGTGGAGCGGGTGTCCCGGGCGGAGACCGAGGAGTACTTCCAGGCCCGGCCGCGCGGCTCGCAGCTCGGCGCCTGGGCCAGTCCGCAGTCGCGGGTGCTGGCCGGCCGGGCCGAGGTGGACGCCGGGCTGGCGGCGGCGGTCGCGCGGTTCAGTGCGGGGCCGGTTCCGGCGCCGCCGCACTGGGGTGGGTTCCGGGTGATTCCGGACAGCGTGGAGTTCTGGCAGGGGCGGAGCAGCCGGCTGCACGACCGCCTCCGGTACCGGCGCGACACCGTGCCGGGTGACGGGGACGGCAAATGGGTGGTCGAGAGGCTCGCTCCGTGAGTCAGGTCGCCGAGAAGAAGCCGAAATCCTGGATGATCGACACGCGGCCGCTGCGGGTGGTCGCGTACCGGCGGATGTGGATCGGCAACGGCGCCTCGTTCTTCGGGTTCCAGTTCACCGCGGTCGCCGTGCCGGTGGAGATGTACGCCATCACGGATTCCACCACCTGGGTCGGCCTGATCGGGGTGGCTGCCCTCGTACCCCTGCTGATCTTCGGTCTGTGGGGTGGCGCGGTCGCCGACGTGGTGGACCGGCGCCGGTTGCTGCTGGCCAGCTCGGTGATCACCTGGACATCGACGGTAGGACTGCTGGTGCAGGCGGTCACCGGGGTGCACAGCCCGCATCTGCTGCTGGCGCTGACCGCCGTGCAGTCGGCCGGCTTCGCGATCAGCTCGCCGGCCCGCAACGCGATCATCCCGAGGATCGTCCCCGGCGACCTGGTCCCGGCCGCCAACACGCTGAACTACACGACCACCACCGCCGGCGGCGTGCTCGGCCCGCTGGCCGCCGGCCTGATCATGGGGATCTGGTCGACGGACGCCGGCGTCGAGGTGGCCTACGCGGTGGATGCCCTGCTCTTCACGATGACCTTCTGGGCCACCTGGCGGCTGCCGGCGATCCCGCCGATCGAGCGCGAGGAGGGTGACGAGAAGCCCTCGGCCGGCCTGCGCGGCATCGCGGTCGGGCTGAAGTTCCTGGTCACCCAGCCGGTGCTGCTGCTCTCGTTCGCTATCGACCTGATCGCGATGGTGTTCGCGATGCCCCGGGCGCTCTTCCCGGCGGTGGCCGAGAACCAGTTCGGCGGCGGGTCCGCGGTGGGTTGGCTGTACAGCGCGATCGCGATCGGCTCACTCGTCGGGGGCCTCACCTCCGGCTGGATCAGCCGGGTCCGCCGGCAGGGCCTCGCCCTGGTCGTCGCGGTGGTCGGCTGGGGTGTGGCGATCGGCTTCTCCGGGCTCGCCACCCAGCTGTGGCTGATGGTGCTGCTGCTCGCCGTGGCGGGAGCGGCCGACCTGGTCAGCGCGGTCTACCGGCAATCGATCATGCAGACGTTCGCGCCGGACCGGCTGCGCGGGCGGCTGCAGGGCGTGTTCACTGTCGTGGTGGCCGGCGGTCCCCGGCTCGGTGACCTGCGCGCGGGTGCGACAGCCGATGTGACGGGCGTGACCGGCTCCTGGGCGGGCGGCGGATTCGTGGCGGCCGGCCTGGCCGTGGCGCTCGCCGCGGCATCTCCGGCACTGATCCGATACCGGCCCGCTTCCGAGAGTTCCGAGGACCGATAGTGTCGCGGGTATGAGCGCAGAGGCAGCCGCGAAATCCGGCATCCAGTGGTCGATCGAGGCAGACGGGCACCGCGCCGTCCTGACGGAGGTCGGCGGCACGCTGCGCGCCTATTCCGTCGACGGCGCCGAGCTGCTCGACGGCTTCGGCACCGACGAGATCGCGCCGGGTTCCGCGGGGCAGATCCTCGCGCCGTGGCCGAACCGCATCCGGGACGGGCACTACCAGTTCGAGGGCCAGAGCTACCAGCTGGCACTGACCGAGCCGGCTCGGCACAACGCCATCCACGGCCTGGTCAACTGGTCCCGGTGGCGGCTCGCCGAGCAGTCCGCCGGCGCCGTCACGCTGGAGTACGAGCTGCCCGCCCAGGTCGGGTACCCGTGGTCGCTGCTGCTGCGCAGTCGCTGGTCGGTCTCGGCGGACGGCCTGCGCTGCGTGCAGGAAGTGGTGAACACCTCCACCGCGAACGCGCCGTGGGGTTACTCCGTGCACCCGTACCTCCGGCTCGCCGGTGTGAGCGTCGACGACACCGTGCTGCACGTGCCGGCCAAGACCCGGCTGCTGGCCGACAACCGGCTGCTGCCGCTCGGCGCGAACAAGGTGGCCGGCAGCGAGTTCGACTACAACGAGCCGCGCCGGATCGGCAGCGCGGTCCTGGACACCACGTTCGGCGACATCGATTTCGACGCTGACGGGATCACCGCGGTGACCCTGTCCTCTTCTGCGGATTCCGGCTCCAAGATCGTGGTCTGGGCCGACGACAAGTTCAAGTACTGGCAGGTCTTCACCGGTGACACGCTGCACGGCGAGCGCCACCGGCGGTCCGTCGCGGTGGAGCCGATGACGTGCCCGCCGGACGCGTTCCGCAGCGGGCGTGACCTGGTCGTGCTGGCGCCGGGCCAGACCTGGACGACGTCCTGGGGCATCCGGGCCTGATGGAGTTCGACGAGGTTGTCCGGCGGCGCCGGATGGTCCGGGGTTACGACCCTGATCGCCCGGTGCCGCCCGCACTGATCGACAAGATCGTCAGGCATGGGCTGCGAGCGCCGTCGGCGGGTTTCTCGCAGGGCTGGAGCTTTCTGGTCCTGACCGAGGAGCCGGATCGGTCGCTGTTCTGGCGGACTCTGTCCACGGGGTCGAACAGTTGGCTCGATCGGATGTCGACCGCGCCGCTGATCATTGTCGCCCTATCCAACAAGTCCGCATATATCGAGAGATATGCGGAGGCGGACAAGGGGTGGACGGATCGGGACGAGTCGCGCTGGCCCGTGCCGTACTGGGACATCGACACCGGATTCGCCTCGCTGCTCATGCATCTGACCGCTGTCAACGAGGGCTTGGGCTCGTGCTTCATCGGGTTGCCGGCCGATCGCGTCGGCGCGTTCAAGCAGGCCTTCGGCGTGCCGGACGCATTTACCCCGATTGGCGCGCTGACCGTCGGGTACCGAGGTGACGACAAGAGGTCACCGTCACTGAGGCGCGGCCACCGTCCGGTGGACGATGTGGTGCATCATGGCCGGTGGGCTTCGACCGGCGAGGTCTGACACTCGCGCGGTTACCCTGGCATGCGGTGGAACATTCTGACGGAAAGGGGCAGCCGCCGTGATCTTCAAAGCGGTCCGGGACGGAGCCCCGTACCCCGATCACCACACGACGCTGAAGGCGTGGGCGGAGATTCCGCCCCGGCCGATCCGGCTCGCCGACCTGATCACCACGAAACGGGAGCTGGCGCTCGACAAGCTGCTCGCCGAGGACTCCACGTTCTACGGCGATCTCTTCCCGCACGTGGTGGAGTACCACGGGGCGCTGTACCTGGAGGACGGGCTGCACCGGGCGCTGCGGGCGGCCCTGCAGCAGCGCAACCAGATCCACGCCCGGGTTCTTCTGGTGGAAGATTAGCCAGCTGCTGCTCTCCGGATGCGGATTGTCGTATCCCCTCCGTACCGTTGAGTCATGGCCAACTCACCTGACGTCGGCTCACCCGGCGTCGGCTCATCTGCCGTCGGCTCGCCTGCCGTCGGCTCACCGGATGTCGACGAACCGACCAGGGAGTACCCGGCCGTGCCCGAACAGGACGCGACGGCCGCTCCCACCGATGTTCGCCGGAGCGGCTTCGCCCGGCTGCTGATCTTCACGGGTCTCGTCTTCGCGCTGATGGTCGCGGGCTGCCTCGGCCTGCGCGCGATAAACGTGCTGCCGACGTTCGACAACCCGTTCTCCGACCAGACGGTCGACCGCAGCCAGCCCGTGCTGTTGCAGTCCATGCGGGACCTCAACCGTTACGTGGCGGCGGACGGCACGTTCCAGGTCATCGTCGATCTCCAGCAGGACAAGGAGAACATTCCGGACTTCCTGGTGAACCGGCGGACGCTCTTCGTCGGCTCGGGCACCGTCGAGGCGTACGTCGACTTCGGTGCCCTCAGCGGTGACGGGTTGAAAGTCGACGAGGCCAAGAAGTCGATCGAGCTGACGCTGCCGGCGCCGGAGCAGTCGACCGCCGCCCTCGACATGGCGAAAAGTTACGTCGTCGCCGAGGAGCGTGGCCTGCTCAACCGGATCGGTGACGCGTTCGGCAACGAGCCCAACAAGCAGCAGCGGGTCTATCAGCTGGCACAGGAGCGGATCACCGAGGCCGCCCGGTCCAGCGGGATGGACCAGCGGGCGAGAGACAACACCCAGCGGATGCTGGAGAGCCTCTTCGCCCGGCTGGGTTACACCACCGTGACTGTCACATTCGCCAATCCGTGATCAGCGAGTCACTCGTTGGGCATCATCGCCCAGAGCACCAGGTATGCGATGAACTGCGGGCCGGGGAGCAGGCAGGAGAGCACGAACAGCAGCCGGACTGTGCCGGCTCCCAGGCCGAAACGCTGGCCCAGGCCGGCGCAGACGCCGGCGATCATGCGGTTGTGGCGGGGGCGGGTCAGGGTGCGGGTCTTGACGGCGCGGGACACGGTCATCCACTCCTTCTGCGGTGACCGTGGCGTTCTGCCACGGCCACTTCGACGGTAGGTACGGAAACTCCGGCGTCCCTCGGTCTAGAGGGGGATACCGGGGGTCCAGCTCCCGTAAGGGTGACCCGTACCCGTGTGGCGCCCGCTGTTAACCTTTCGGCCGTGACGTTGGCCCTTCTCTACTCCCCGGCCGGAACCGCCCTTCCGGAGAGTGAGGCGGCCCAGCTCACCACGGAACTCGACGCCGCGTTGCGGGCGGCCGGCGCGTCATCGGTCGTGCGGCTCGCCTCCGTGCCGGTGCACGCCGGCGCCGCCGCGGCCGACACCTCGCCCGACTCGGTCAACCGGTTGCGTGAGCTCGTCCGGCAGGCCCGCGGCGCCGGTGAACAGCTGCTGATCTGCCCGGACAACCTGGTCGCCCACCCCAGCCTGCTGTGGATGCTCGCCACCGAACCGGCCGGCCGCAGCACCGTCCTCGTGATGGCCGACGCCGCCGGCGACCTCAAGGAGGACCGCGGCCGGATCGTGCCCGCCACGCCCGGATCCGGGACCACCCGGTTCCTCGGCGCGATGTGCGTCGCCCCGGCCGACCTGCCGCTGCTGGAGAAGGTCGCCGACCGGCCGGACCTGCTCGCCGCGCTGCTCGACGACGGCCTGGTCCCGATCGCCACCCGGCCCCGGACGCTGCGAGCGCAGCAGGTGCGCACGCCCGACGAGCTGGCCTCGGCGCGCACGGCGGTCGCCGCGGTGGACGAGGACGCGGCTCGCCTGCGGCTCGCCGTCAAGGAACAGGACGATTTCTTCACCACGTACGCGGTGAGCAGCTGGTCGCCGATCGTCACCAAGGCGGCTGCCCGGCTGAGCCTGAGCCCGACCGCGGTGACCGGGCTCTCGGTGCTGTTCGCGGGCGCCGCGGCGCTGGCGTTCTGGCAGGCGTCACGACCGCTGATGATCCTCGGCGGGATCCTGCTCTACCTCGGGTTCGTGCTGGACTGCGTGGACGGCCAGCTCGCCCGGTACACGCGGAACTTCGACGCGTTCGGCGGCTGGCTCGACACGATGGCCGACCGCGCCAAGGAGTACGCGGTCTACGCCGGTCTCGCGGCCGGGGCGGAACGGATCGGACTGCCGTACGCCTGGCCCCTCGCCATCGCCGCGATCGTCCTGCAGACCGCCCGGCACATGACCGACACCTGGTACGGCGCCCTGCACGACGAGGCAGCCGCGAGGCCCGTCCAGCAGGCCACCGCCGGTGTCGGCGCCCGGCTCACCGCCGCCTCCGTCGCGGCGCAGAGCCAGCGCGGCTCACTGATCTACTGGGGCAAGAAGATCGTCGTCTTCCCGATCGGCGAACGCTGGGCCCTGATGTCCGTGCTGGCCGCGTTCACCAACGGCCGGGTGGCGCTCGCCGCGGTGGTCGGGTTCGGCCTGCTCGCGGCCGGGTACACGCTGGCGCTGCGCTCGCTGCGGGCGCTCTCCATGCGGGTCTCCGTGCTGCACACGGTCGACACGATGCGCCACCGCGACGACGGCCCGCTGGTGCGGGCCGTGCTGAGCCGGGTCGGCGCCGGCCGCCCGCTCGCGCTTGCGGCGCTTTTCACCGGGTACGCGTTGACCACCGTCCTGGTGTTCCTGACCCTCGACCCGTCCCGCTACGCGTGGCTGCTCGCCCTCGTCGCCGTTCCGGTCGTGCTTTGCGGCTTCCCGGCCCGCACCCGGCACGGCGGCGCCCTGGACTGGCTGGTGCCGGCCGCCCTGCGCGCAGCCGAGTACCTGATCGTGGTCGCCGTCGGGCTCTACGGTTCGGTGCCGCCGGCTGTCGTCTTCGTGCTGCTGTTCGCGCTGGCCTTGCGCCACTACGACCTGACCGCGCGGATGGAGAAGGGCGCCCCGGCCAGCGGCGCGGGTGGTGCGACGCTCGGCTGGGACGGGCGGGTGCTGTTGTTGGTGCTGGCGGCGCTGCTCGGCTACGCGACGGCCGGGACGGCGGTGCTGGCGGCGCTGGTCTTCGCGGCTTTCGCCGCAACCGCAACCCGAGACTGGCGCGCAAGCCGCTCCCACTGACGCCCGCCACCCCGGGCGGCCGCTGTCTGCCCGCGTGCGCCGTGGCCCGCGTGCGCCGTGGCCCGCGTGCGCTGTGTGGCGTGGCCCGCGGGCGCTGTGTGCGGCGGGAGGGGGCGTCGAGGCCGGCGGTGCGGGGAGCGGGAGGGGGCGCCGGGGCCGGCGCCGGGGCGCGCCGGGGGGAGGGGCCGTCAGGTGGCCGGTGTGGCGGGACTCGTGGGGTGCGGTTGGGGAGGGCCGGGCCCGTACCGGATGGGTGTCGGTTTTTGCGCTTTCTTTATGTGTACGTGCACAGTCGATCTCCCGCCGTTCAGATCTCCGTAATCGATTGATCACTATCTGCGAATGGCACTTTCGACCGATGGCAGGGCATTGACTCCACTCGCAGAGTTAGGGCTCGATTGCCGACCGTCGTGGGATCGGGATCACACGATCGCAGGAGGTTGACGGTGTCCACCGTCGCGCTCAAGAACGTCACCAAGATCTGGCCAGATGGCACCTACGCCGTCGACAACCTCGATCTCGAGGTCAACGACGGCGAGTTCATGGTGCTGCTCGGGCCTTCCGGCTGCGGGAAGTCGACAGTGCTCCGGATGATCGCCGGGCTGGAGGACCCCACCGAGGGTGAGCTCCTGCTGAACGGTGAACCGGTGCTCGACCTTCCGCCGCGGGAGCGCAGCATCGCGATGGTGTTTCAGGATTTTGCGCTCTATCCGCACATGACAGTGGGGGAGAACATCGGCTTCCCCCTGAAGCTCTCCGGCGTCGAGCCGTCCCCGCGGCAGGAGCGGGTGGACGCCATCGCCGGAGCGCTCGGTATCGGCGAGGTGCTCGGCCGCCGGCCCAGCCAGCTCTCCGGCGGGCAGCGGCAGCGGGTCGCGATGGGCCGGGCGATCGTGCGCCGGCCGGGGCTCTTCCTGATGGACGAGCCGCTTTCCAACCTGGACAGCGGGCTGCGTGCCGAACTGCGCGCGGAGATCTCCAGCATGACCCGGGAGCTGGGCGTCACGACGATGTACGTGACGCACGACCAGGCCGAGGCGCTCACCATGGCGGATCGCGTCGCGATCATGCGGAAGGGTGTGCTCCAGGACGTCGGTACGCCCACCGAGGTCTACCGCCGTCCGGCCACGCTCTACGTCGCGGCGTTCCTCGGCTCGCCCCGGATGAATCTGCTGGAGGCGTCCGTCTACGTCCATCTCGAGCAGTACATCGTGCTCAACTTCGGCGACCAGAACCTCTACATGCCGTGGAACGACCCGCGGGCACGCTCGGTGATGCGCTACCACGGCGAGCGCATCGTCGTCGGGATCCGGGCGGAGGCGCTCACCCCTGTCGCGCCGGACACGCAAGGGCATGTCCTGCAGGGCCGGATCCGCTACCTGGAGCACCACGGGCACGAGTCGCTGGCGTTCCTGGACGTCGGCGCGACAGCCATCGTGGTCGACGAGATGAGCAACCCGGTGCACACCGAGCCGCCGGTCGAGGGCGCGCTCAAGCGGATCGGTGGGGTGCTGCAGCGGCTGACACGCCCGGGAGCCGCCGAGATCGAGCCCCGGCCAGCCGGACGGGTGAGTGTGCTCAACGACCCGGGCCGGCACCACCGGAAGCCGGCCGAGCTGTCGGTGCGCCTGGCGCCGTACCCGGCGGTGGGACCTGGGCATCCGCTGGCCATCTCGGTGCGGATGGAGGCGGTGCACTTCTTCGACGAGCGAGGTGACCGGATTGACGTCGGTTGGCGCTGAATGTCGGATCAAGACCGCTTCCGGGCGGGATCACCGATGCCTCGTGCCACCGGTCGGCCACAGCGCGTAGGCTGCACGACGGTGGAGGACAGGATCGGCCAGAGCGTGCGTTCGGCTCGGGAGCGCGAGCCGAGGGTCGATGGTGTCCGCCAACCGGCCGGACCGCTGCTCCTCGATCGTGCTTTCGGTCAGGAAGACATCACCGTTCTCCGGCACGAAGTGACCTCCCGGCTCGTTCCGCTCGGCTTGAGTGCCGATCGCCGGCATGGGTACGTCCTGGCCGTCAACGAGGTCATCACCAACGTGGTGCTGCACGCGGGGGGCCACGGCCGGCTGGTCCTGCGCGCCGAGGGCGGTTCGGTGTGGTGCGTGGTGACCGACTCCGGCCCCGGCATTCCCGGTGGTTACCTGGATGATCCACAGGCCCCGGAGGCCTTCGAGGTCGGCGGGCGCGGACTGTGGCTGGCGCACCAGTTGTGCGACGAGGTGACGACCGCGACCGGGCCTATCGGTACCTCGATCGGATTGCGTATCTCCATGGATGGCACGCCGGATTCCCGATGAAACAGCAGGTTGAACGAGCTGTGAACCATCACGTAAATGTGAAGCGGCCCTTCCGCTCTCGTCCCGCTTCGCGTCCGGCTACATTGGGCGCGTGCTCGGACTTCCTACACAGGTGAACGTTTGCCTTTTCGATCTTGACGGCGTGCTGACGCAGACCGCGCTGGTGCACAACGCAGCGTGGAAACAGACGTTCGACTCGTTCCTGGAAACGTGGTCGAGTCGTCACGGTGTGCCATTCGTGCCGTTCGATTCAGGCGCCGATTATCACCAATATGTGGACGGCCGGCAGCGCGCCGACGGTGTGCGCACCTTCCTGGCCTCCCGTGGCATCACCCTGCCCGAGGGCACTCCCGACGACACCGGGGACCAGGAGACCGTCAACGGTGTCGGCAACCGCAAGAACGTGCTCGTGCTGCAGAAGATCAAGGAAGGCGCCGTTCAGGTCTACCCCGGATCGGTGGAGTACCTGAAGGCGGCCAAGGCGGCCGGCCTGCGCCGCGCCGTCGTCTCGGCGAGCGCCAACTGCAAGGACGTGCTGGAGGCCGCCGGCATCGCCGACCTCCTGGAGGTCCGGGTGGACGGCCTGGTCGCCCGCGAGCAGGGCCTGCCGGGCAAGCCGGCGCCGGACACCTTCCGGTACGCGGCGAAGCTGCTGGGCGCGGACCCGGAGCACTGTGCCGTCTACGAGGACGCGCTGGCCGGGGTGGCGGCGGGCCGGGCCGGCGGCTTCGGCATCGTCATCGGCGTCGACCGGGTTGGCCAGGCCGAGGCTCTGCGCAGCAACGGCGCGGACGTGGTCGTGACCGACCTCGCCGAGCTCCTCTGAAATTTCTCCTTTCGTAAATCTGACTCGAATTTCTGAAGACCTCGAGAGGCACGACCGTGATCCGTGAACGGGCCTATCCCGTCGACCCATGGCATATCCGGGAGACCCGGCTGGACCTGGAGCTGCTGGCCCAGTCCGAGTCGGTGTTCGCGCTCTCCAACGGCCACATCGGGATACGCGGAAACCTGGACGAGGGCGAGCCGCACGGCCTGCCCGGCAGCTACCTGAACTCGTTCTACGAGCTGCGTCCGCTGCCGCACGCCGAGGGCGGGTACGGGTTCCCCGAGTCCGGCCAGACGATGGTGAACGTCACCAACGCCAAGCTGATGCGCCTGCTCGTCAACGATGAGCCGTTCGACGTGCGCTACGGCGAGCTGCGCTCCCACGAACGCTGCCTGGACCTGCGGGCCGGCACCCTGGAGCGGGTGGTGGAGTGGGTCTCCCCGTCCGGTCAGGGCGTCCGGGTTCGCACCGTTCGTCTGGTCTCGTTCACACAGCGGGCCGTCGTCGCCTTCCTCTACGAGGTCGAGCCCCTGGAGGGCTCGGCCCGGCTGATCCTGCAGTCCGAGCTGGTGGCGAACGAGCAGCTGCCGCCGGTGAGCAAGGACCCGCGGGTCGCCGCGGTGCTGGACCGGCCGCTGCAGGCCGAGGAGATGATGGAGCAGCGCGCCGGCGGCATCCTGGTGCACCGTACCAAGGCCAGCGACCTGCGGATGGCCGCGGCCATGGAGCACCTGGTGGAGACGCCGGGCCGGCACGCCATCACCACCGAGGGCCACCCGGACTGGCTGCGCACCACCGTGGCCTGCCGGCTGGAGCCCGGCCAGAAGCTGCGGGTGGTCAAGCTCGCGGCGTACGGGTGGTCCAGCATCCGCTCGCTGCCCGCCCTGCGTGACCAGGTCGGCGCGGCACTGGCCAGCGCCCGCCTGGACGGCTGGGAGGGCCTGGTCCAGCAGCAGCGGGAGTACCTGGACGCGTTCTGGGACCACTCGGACGTCAAGGTCGAGGGTGACCCGGAGGTGCAGCAGGCGGTCCGGTTCGGGCTCTTCCACACCCTGCAGGCCGGCGCGCGGGCCGAGCAGCGCCCGATCGGCTCCAAGGGCCTCACCGGGCCGGGGTACGACGGCCACACGTTCTGGGACGCCGAGACGTTCGTTCTGCCGGCTCTGACGTACACCCAGCCCTCCGCGGCGGCCGACGTGCTGCGCTGGCGGCACTCGACGCTGGACCTGGCCCGGGAGCGCGCGCAGACGCTCGGCCTCTCGGGCGCGGCGTTCCCGTGGCGGACGATCCGCGGGCAGGAGTGCTCCGGGTACTGGCCGGCGGGCACGGCCGGCTTCCACATCGGGGCCGACATCGCCGACGCGGTCCGCCGTTACGTGCAGGCCACCGGTGACTACGACTTCGAGCGTGAGGTCGGCCTGGAGCTGCTCGTCGAGACCGCCCGGCTGTGGCGTTCGCTGGGTCACCACGACCGGCACGGCCGCTTCCACATCGACGGTGTGACGGGTCCGGACGAGTACACCGCCGTGGTGAACGACAACATCTACACCAACCTGATGGCGCAGCAGAACCTGATGACCGCGGTCGACGCCTGCAAGCGTCACCCGGACCTGGCGCGCAAGCTCGGTGTGGACGACGAGGAGGCGGCGTCCTGGCGGGACGCGGCGGCCGCGGTGCACATCCCGTACGACAAGGAGCTCGGCGTCCACCAGCAGTGCGAGGGCTTCACCCGGCTGCAGGAGTGGGACTTCGAGAACACCCCGCCCGAGGGCTACCCGCTGCTGCTCAACTTCCCGTACTTCGACCTGTACCGCAAGCAGGTCATCAAGCAGGCCGACCTGGTCATGGCGATGTACATCCGGGGCGACGCGTTCACCCCGGAGGAGAAGGCGCGCAACTTCGCGTACTACGACGCGCGGACCGTCCGCGACTCGTCCCTATCCGCGTGCATCCAGGCCGTTCTCGCGGCGGAGACCGGGCACCTGGAGCTGGCCCACGACTACCTGGGCGAGGCCGCCCTGATGGACCTGCACGACCTGCACCAGAACGCCCGGGACGGCGTGCACGTGGCGTCGCTGGCCGGCACCTGGATCTCGCTGGTCGCCGGTCTCGGCGGCATGCGTGACTTCAACGGGCAGCTGAGCTTCGCGCCGCGCCTCCCCAGCCGGATCAACAACCTGGAGTTCTCGCTGCTCTGGCGCGGTCTGCGGCTGCGGGTGAACGTGACGGCGGACGAGGTGACCTACTCGCTGCGCAACGGTGGCGGCTCGGCCCGGCTGACGCTTCTGCACCACGGCAAGGAGACCGAGGTGACCCAGGTGCGCCCGGTGACCATGCCGATCCCGCCGGCCCCCCCGGTGGGATCCGCGCCGGCCCAGCCGCACGGGCGGGCGCCGGTGCGCCGCGCCGTGCACTGAGCCGAACGAGAAAAGCCCCCGTCCTCACGATGAGGACGGGGGCTTTTCCGATGCTCAGAGCATGGAGACGTGCACGTGGTCGGTGTGGTCACTGACGCCGTGGTACGCCTTCCAGCCCGACGCGGGGAACCAGATCTTCTTGTACCAGATGACGTAGTAGATCCCGAGCTCGTCGGCGTTACGCACCAGGAACGCCATGAGGTCGTTGCCGTACTTCATCATCCTGTCGTTGTGCGCCGAGGAGAAGCCGCTCTTCTGCAGCGACCAGTCACAGGCCCGGCCCTTGGGGTGCTCGTAGGGCCCGCCGGGGCGGTAACAGCCGACGAACAGGTTGAAGCCGGCCTTCTTGGTTTCCTTGTACATGTTCAGCGTGCGCTTGGTGATGCAGCCGCTGGTCGTCGGGTCCTTCTCGGTGCAGCCCTCGGGCGAGAAGCCGCCGCTGGAGTTGCGCGGCGCGGCCTTGGCGGAGGGGGATTTCGCCACCACGAAACCGTCGGTGAGCGCGTCGCCACCCACCAGTTGCAGGGCTTTCTCCGCCGATTCCTTCTGCTTCTTCATCAGCGCGGAGTTCTTCTTCTGCGCCGCGACCTCGGCGTCGAGTTTCGCCTTGCTCTCGGCGACAGTGGCGATCGCCTCGTTGAGCTCGTGCAGCTTCTCGTCGTGCAGCTTGTTGATCTCCTCGAGGGAGATCGCCTTGTGCAGGAAGTCGTTCGACGAGTTCGCGCCGAGCAGGAAGCCGACCGCGCTCAGGTTGCCCGTCACGTACTGCTCGCGGGCGATCGAGTTCACCTCGGGGATGAGCTTGTCGCGCCGGTCCTCCGCGGCCTTGATCTCGACGTTCAGCTTCGCCTGCGCCTTTGTGGACTTCGTCACGGCGGCCTTGGCCGAGACGTAGCGCCGGTTGGCGGCCTCGATGACGTCGGAGAGTAGTGCGTCCTCGTCCTCCTCCTCCGCGGTGGGGGACGAGCCGCTCGGTTCGGCGGAGGCCGGAGTGGCCGGCGCCACGAACAACGTCGTGGCCACGAGCGGTGCCAGGGCAAGCAGCAGCCACCGGCGGGGACGTGCGGTCATCAACAGTTCCTTCCTTGTCACCGCCGACCGAGTTAGCTGACGGGTTCGGGACGGAAGAGATCCCTACCACCCGAAGGCGGACTCACCCCACTGACCTGGTTCCCCGGCTCACCTCGCGGTGATTAGGCGGCGGCCTGCCGGCTCCTCGGGGGCGGTGCCGTCCTGGCAGGACCGCGACGAGTTTACCTGAGGAATGGCGCGGTATCAGGACCACTGAACCGGCAAAACTGTTACCGGGCAGCGACTTTCCGTAGTCAAATCACCTCGCGTGTCCGCGCAATAGCGCACCGTACGAGAACTGTCGATCTGTCGATTGAGTGGGTATGGTCGGTTCCGGTTCCCACCCGGGGACCGCCGCCTAATCGCCGCTCCCGGCGAGCCGGGGAACCATTTCCCTCGGGGTGAATCCGCAACCGCGGTAGGGATTTCCTTCGTCCCGAACCCGTCAGCTAACTCGGTCGGCGGCCGACGGAAGGATTACCTGTGCAGCGAAAGACTGCGCGGCGATTAGCGGCCGTCATGGGGCTGCTGCTCGCCGTGTGCGGGCTGGCGATCGTGGCGTCACCGGCCACCGCCGCCCCCGGTGACAACGGTGACGACGGCGAGGGTGGCTCCAAGTCCCTCGTCGAACAACTGGAGGACGCCTCCCGCGGCTACGTCGAGGCCAAGGCGAAGCTGAAGACGTCCAAGCAGAAGCAGACCGAGTTGACGGCGGAGCTCAAGAAGCTGGACGCCCAGGTCGGCCCGCAGCAGGCGGCACTCGACGAGATCGCCTCACAGGCGTACACGTCGGGCCGGATGGGCGCGATGAGCGCGCTCGTCAATGCGAGCGACACCGGGAGCTTCATCGACCGGGCCGAGGTCCTGTCGACCGTCGCGGCCGAGCAGAACCAGGCGATCGAGGAACTCAAGACGACCCTCGACGCCCAGCGCAGGGCGAAACTCGCCATCGACGCCACCGTGAAGGACCAGCAGAAGCAGGTCAACGTGATGGCGAAGAAGAAGGTGCAGGCCGAGACGGCGCTCAAGAAGGCGAACCAGGGGGCCGCGGCCTCCTCGTCGAGCGACGGCGGCGGCAGCGCCAAGGCCGATCCGGCGCCGGGCGGCTCGGGCTCCGGCTGTACCGAGCCCGACCCGACCACCAGCGGCTGTCTCACCCCGCGCACCCTGCACGCGCTGAAGCAGGCCCAGAAGGACGGCTTCACCCGTTACGTCGCGTGTTTCCGCGAGCAGAACAGCGGTGAGCACCCGAAGGGCCGGGCCTGCGACTTCGCCTCTGACAAGAACGGCTTCGGCGGGGACGCGACCGGCGCCAGCCGGACCTACGGCAACAACCTGGCGAACTACTTCATCAACAACGCGGACGCGCTCGACGTGCTCTACGTGATCTGGTATCGCCGGATCTGGCTGCCGAGCAGTGGCTGGAAGTCGTACAGCGGGGCGGGTGGCGACCCCTCCAGCGACCACACCAACCACGTGCATCTCTCGATCCGCTGAAGATCAGAACCTCACGGGGGTACGGGTCCTACTTGCGCATGTAGGACTCGTACTCCCGCATCACCTCGTCGGTGGGGCCGTCCGCCCGGATCAGGCCGGACTCCAGCCAGATGCACCTGTCGCAGGTGTCCCGGATCGACTGCTCGCTGTGGCTGACCAGGAACACCGTGCCGGCCTGGGCGCGCAGCTCACGCACCCGCTGCTCACTGCGGCGGCGGAACTTGGCGTCACCGGTCGCCAGCGCCTCGTCGATCAGCAGCACGTCGTGCTGCTTCGCGGCGGCGATCGAGAACTTCAGGCGGGCGGCCATGCCGGACGAGTACGTCCGCATCGGCAGCGACGAGAAGTCGCCGCGCTCGTTGATGCCGGAGAACTCGATGATCCCGTCCTTCTTCTCCTTCACCTCGGCCGGCGACATGCCCATCGCGAGGCAGCCCAGCTCGACGTTGCGGTCGCCGGGAAGCTCGTTCATCAGGGCCGCGTTCACGCCGAGCAGCGAGGGCTGGCCGGACGCGTAGATCGCGCCCTTGGCGACCGGGAGCAGGCCGGCGACCGCGCGCAGCAGCGTCGACTTGCCCGAGCCGTTGCTGCCGATCAGACCGATCGCCTCACCCCGGTACGCCGTGAAGCTCACACCCTTGACGGCGTGCACCTCGCGGACGTTCCCCGCCTTGGTGTTGGTGATCATGCGCTTGAAGCTGGCGAGCGGGCTGCCGGTGCCCGGCGCGGCCGAGCCGTACACCTTGTAGATGATGTGGGCGTCGTCCGCGACGACGGTGGGGATGCGTTCGTTGTCAGCCACGGCCGTAGCCCTTCTCTCCGCGCCAGAAGTAGGCGAATCCACCGATGCCGACGACCAGGCTCCACGCCAGCGCCTGGAGCCACAGCGCGACCGGCGTGCTGGCCAGCGTGACGTTCTCCAGCAGAGCGTGGCGGAACAGCTCGATGAAGATGAGCATCGGGTTCGCCTCGACCAGAGCGAGCTGCCAGCCGTCGAGCTTGTCCTCGAAGAGGGTCACCGGGTAGAGGACGGCCGATCCGTACATCCAGAAGCGCATGATGAACGGGATCAGCTGCTTGATGTCGCGGTTCTTGGAGCCGTACCGCGCCATGAACATCGCCAGGCCGGTGTTGAAGAACGACTGCAGGGCCAGCAGCGGCAACAGCAGCAGCCACTGCACGGTGATCGGCTCGCCGGTGACGAGCACGATGCCCATCAGCACGACCAGGGCCACCACGAAGTTCCGGATCTCCACGAGGGCGACCGAGAGCGGCAGGCTGGCCCGCGGGAAGTGCAGCGCCCGGATCAGGCCGAGGTTGCCGGTGATCGCGTTCTGACCGGCCTGCACGATCGACTGGGTGAACTGGAACACGAACACACCGATGCACAGGTACGCCGGGAAGTTGTCGACGCCGTGGCTGGTCCCGATGATCACGCCGAAGATCAGGTAGTAGACCGCGGCGTTGATGATCGGTGTGAGGACCTGCCACACCGTGCCGAGCTTCGTGCTGCCCAGCGAGGAGGTCATCTTCGCGCTGGCGTGCGCCCGGATGAAGTGCCGGTAGGACCACAGCTGACGCGTGTACTCAGGGAGGCTGGGAAGCCGCCCGGACGCCGTCAGGCCGTGCCGGCGAGCGAGCTCCTTGGGCGAGAGCTCGGTGCCGGTCTCGGCAACCGCCGTCTCTGGCATGGGGTGGTGCTCCGATCTAATCGGCCCGGCGGAGGCGGGGGGCTCCGGTGGCTTGCTCGAGGACACAGCTAGCAAGCATGACAGGCGCTCGCCGTCCCCGTTGGAACGGGTTCGTATCGACGTGCCAGAACGCTAGCTGACCAAACGGCGGAACGCAACCGTTACGTCGTAGCGTTATAGTGACTCTGTGGCGACAGTTAAGCGCGCACCTGCCGGAGCGGCGGTGCTCCGAGGCGATATCACCGTGGCGATCCGGAACGCGGTGATGAACGAGTTGGCGGAAGTCGGCTATGGCCGATTGTCCATCGAGGCGGTGGCTCGCCGTGCGGGGGTGGGCAAGACCGCGATCTACCGGCGCTGGAGCAACAAGCTCGAGATGGTCATGGAGATCGTCTCGGACGTTGCCGAGCGGAAGGTGCCGCTTCCGGACACCGGGAGTTTCGCCGGCGATCTCGAACTGCTGATGATGATCGTGAGCCGGGCGCTGCAGCACCGGATCGCGTCGCAGATCATCCCGGATCTGATGGCCGAGGCGGCTCGCAACCCGCAGATCGCCGAGACCCTCCAGCGGGCGTTGCGCACGCACCAGCAGGCCCTCGCCGAGAAATTGGTGGGCCAGGCGGTCGCTCGCGGCGAGCTTCCCGAGGGTACGGATCCCGGCCTCGCTGTCGACATGATGCTCGGGCCGCTCTACTGGCGTCTCGCGATCGCCCGGGAGCCGGTGGCCGACGACTACCTGGAGAAGCTGGCGCTGGCGGTGACCGGGGCGCTGCGGGCGGCGCACCCGTAAGTCACCGGGTTCGCACCGGTTCGCAACTCAGGAACCGCTGGGAAGCGTCCCGCGACGGCCGAAGGAAGGGGCTGACCCCGACCGCCGTCCGAAAGTGGTGACGATGACCACCCCCAGCGAGCCCCACGTCGACTTCACCGTGCTCGACGCCGCCGCCCTGCTCGCGATCGCCATGGGCGGCGCCGCTGACGTGTCCGCACGCCCGCTCAGCAGCACCACCAAGGTCGTGACGGACGCCGCCGTGGTCGGTGCCTGGCGCAGCCCGGACGGGACTGTCCAGCTGCGCCTGCACACCGACGGGACGTATGCCGGAGCGGTCGCCGGCCGCCGCCAGGCCGCCCGGGGCACCTACGACGTCCAGGACGGCGAGGTGGTGCTGCACGACGTCTCCGGCCTGAACACGCCGGTGCACGTCCTCGACGGCGAACTGGAGATGGCCGGCCACCGGCTGATCCCGGTCTGAATCGCTCAACCCCCGCCTCCCCCGGTCGATCAATAGGGGACATCGACCCGGGGGGACGGATGCGCACCATCAAGATCGGTATTGCTCTGACGGCGCTGCCGCTGGTTCTCGGCGGCTGTGCGGCGCTCGGCTTCGGCGACGACTCCGGCGCCTCCTCGGCGGTCCAGGAGAGCGGCGAGTCCTGGATGCGGGTGGACGCCGGTCAGGCGACGCCGAGTCCGGTTCCCCCGCGGGGCAAGGCCGTCGTCACCGCCGAGCCGTCGGTCTCCGCGCCTGCCCCGGACCCGAGCTGCACCAAGATCTGGCCGCGGACCGACCCGGTGTTCATCCCGGTCGAGGTCACGCCCGGTGCGGGCTCGCTCAAGGTCGAGTGGCCGACCCAGTACGACTCCGGCTATCGGGTCACTGCCGTGCCGCAGGCGCTGGTCAGCGGCGCTCAGCCGGAACCGGAGTGGCAGACCGTCGCGGCCGGCACCGGCTGCTCGGTGAGCACCACGATCACCGGGCTCACGTCGGGCGCCGCGTACATCGTCTGGCTGGACGCCCCCAACACCGGGTACGACGTCGACGGCACCCGGCACCTGTACAGCGGGCGGTCGGGAGTCGTCTACCCGGAGTGATGGGCCTGCCAGGCGGCGAACCCGCCGGCCAGATCGGTCGCCCGGCGCAGCCCGAGATCCTGCAGCGAGGCCGCGGCCAGGCTGCTCGTGTACCCCTCCTGGCACGCGACCACGACCCGCAGGTCGTAGCTGTTCGCGAACGGCAGCCGGGCGTCCGATCGCGGATCGAGACGCCACTCCAGGACGTTGCGCTCGATCACGACCGCGTCCGGGAACTCGCCGTGCTCGGCGCGCTGGGCGGCCGGGCGGATGTCGACCAGGATCGCGCCCTCGCTCATCGCGGCCGCGGTCTGCGCCGGGTCCAGCCGCCGCAGCCGGGAGCGGGCCTGCGCGAGGATCTCGTCGATGCCCCGGGAGCCGGGTGGCGGCGTGCCGGTCACCACTCGGCTCCGGCTCGCTCGACGGTGAGCACCTCCAGGCCGGCCGGGCCGAGCCGGTACTTCGTCATCGTGGTGAGCGCCGGGCCGTAGACGTGCACGCTGACCGCCGGCTGGGTGGACAGGTTCGTCATCCGGTGCACGTGGTGCTCGCCGAACCGGCGACCGGCGCCCTCGCCGAGCTCGCGGGAGACGACCCGGGGCGCGCGATGGCCGGTAGCACCACCGCCGGTAGCGCCACCGCCGGTGGCGACGGTGTCCTCGGTCAGGGTGCCGCGGAAGACGTGGAACGCGCCGGCCGAGCCGCCGTGGTCGTGGATCTCGGTGCCCTGTCCCGGCAGCCAGGTGAGCAGCCACACCTCGTAGTCGTCAGCGACCGCGAGCCGGTGGTACCACCGCTCGCTCGCGTCGAAGCGGGGCGCCACCGGCCACCGGTCGGGCGAGGCGGCGAAGCGCTGCGCGATGGCGAGGTGATCGAGACGGACACCGACCGCTGTCATCTGAGCCGCTCCTTCTCATATATACTCCATTGGTCTAGTAGGTTTTACCACACGGATCGCCACCTTGGTCCCCAGATGGGCAAATCCGTGATCCGAAAGAGCCTTGGCCGCCTTTGCCTCTTTCTCGAACTGGCGCGAAAAACTTCGTTCCGCGACGGGTCGGACACGCTCTGTCGAGACATCTGGGCGTTCTGTCACCAGATCGGCCTACCCCTATCGGCGTAACGGGGAAATTGCTGCTCAGGGCCATCCCCGCCGCATCGAGATGGCTATATGGTGAGGCGCGCCACCCCGCCGGCGACGCATCCCCCCGCCACCATCCCCGGCCGCCATCCCCGCTGACGCTCCTCCGCTGATGATGCTCCTCCGATGAACGAGGACGGGACACGTGTTGAAGTCACGCCGCGGTCTTCTCGCGGCCGGTCTCACCGCAGCTGTGATCGGGACGATCGGCGTCGTGTCGACGCTCAACGCCGGCGCGGAGCAGATTCCCGGCGCGCCGGAGCCCGCCGCGGCGCCGGCCGAGCCGGCCCGGTCAGCGACCGCCGACGAGCCTCTCCTCACGCCGCCGTCGACGCTCCCCTGGGGCGAGCGCCCGCACAGCATCCGGACCGGGCGGGACGGCGCCAGCAGCAAGTCGCTCAAGGCGGCCGGCCTGATGGCGGCCGCGCCCGACGAGGAGAGCGAGGAGCAGGCCGAGGAGCGCGCGCCGAAGGGGCGGACCTCGCGGACCACGTTCGTGAAGTCGGAGAAGACCACTGTCCTGCCGCCGGAGCCGCCGCCCACGTCGGGCAGCGGGGCGCCGGCCACCAAGCCGACGGTCAACTACCTCTACAGCGTGGGCTCGCAGGCCGCCGTCTCCGACGGGGCGTACGCGAGCCTGACGATCAGCAAGCCCACGCTCGCCAAGACCGATTACCACTCGCTCGCCGAGCTGGCCGTGCAGTCCGCGGACGGGTCCCAGATCGTCGAGGTGGGCTGGACCGTCGACCGCACCGTGAACGGCGACGACGACCCGCACCTCTTCGTCTTTCACTGGGTCGACCGGAAGCCGACCTGCTACAACACGTGCGGCTTCGTGCCGTACAGCAAGAACATCGTCCCCGGTGACGTGCTGGCCCAGGACAAGTACGCGCGGTTCGGCATCCAGTTCTTCAACGGCGCCTGGTGGGTCGCGTTCGACAGCGAGTGGGTCGGTTACTTCCCCGGCAAGATCTGGGACGACGAGTTCACCAGAACCGGCCTCGTGCAGGTCTTCGGCGAGGTCGCCGCGGCCACCCCCAAGCCGTGCACCGAGATGGGCAACGGCCGCTCGGCGGAGAACTCCGCGGCGGCCCGGGTCGGCAGCGTGTCCTATCTGAACGGGCCGGCCGTCGCGATGAACATCAGGGCCACGAGCGAGGTGTACGCGGTGTCCAAGCTGACCTCCCGGACGTTCCGTTACGGCGGCCCCGGAGCCTGCTGAGACATCGCCCGCTGACGATGCCCGGTCCCTCGTACGAGGACCGGGCATCAAACGTTTCGGGACAACCGTGAACCAGTCCGCGTGCCACGATGTACATCCGGGTGGCCGGGCGGAACCCGAGGGGAGCTGGCGCCGATGAAGCGACGGGTGAGCCCCGACGAGCAGCTGATGACCGCGCTTTACACCGAGCACTACTCAGTCCTGATCAACTTTGTGTCCCGTTACGTCTCGGACCGGCACAAAGCCGAGGACCTGGTGCAGGAAACTCTCCTGCGGGCCTGGAAGCACATCGACCATCTCGACCCGGAACCGGGCCGGACCAGGTCGTACCTGCTAACCATCGCCCGTAACGTGGTGACCAACGCGTGGCGCGCCGAACAGCGCCGGCCACGGCTGGTCGCCGACGAGAACGCGGTCAACTCGGCGCCGTCGGCGGACAATGTGGATCAGATGGTGGAAGGCTGGCTGGTGGCCGAGGCGCTGGAGCGTCTCTCGCCGGAACACAAGGCGGTCATCCAGGCGATGTACTACGAAGGGCAGAGCGTGGCCGATGCGTCACGCAAGCTTTCGGTGCCGGAAGGCACTGTCAAATCGCGCGCGTACTACGCGGTGCGCGCGCTGCGCACCGTCTTCGAGGAGATGGGGATGCTTCGATGAATGGACGAAGTGAACTCATCCATCGGGCTCAGCCGGAACGGGCCCGGCTCGAGACCACGAGACCCGGAGCGGAGGGGCATCGTGAGTGACCTCGACGAGCACGGCAGCCTGCACCGGCTGCTGGGTGGATATCTGCTCGGCGGTCTCGACGAGGCCGACACCGATCGCCTCGACGAGCATCTGCGGGACTGCGCGGACTGCCGGGCGGAACTGGACCGGCTCGCCCCCGTACCGGAAATGTTGCAACACCTGCCGGACGCGCGGCACCTGAGCGGTGGCGCGCCGCTCGCGGTCAGTCCGGCCGCGCGGCCGAGCCCGCAGAACATCGAGGGCCTGCTCAGCCGGATGCGGGCCGAAAAGCACAAGGAAGTGCGGGTCAACCGGACCCGATGGCTCGTCGCGGCAGCCGTCGTGCTGATCGCGGCCGCCGCGATCGGGTACGGGATCTTCACCGGCGGCCGGGCGCCGCAGGGCCCACCGGAAGCGCTGCCGAGCGCGGAGCTGATCACCGCTCAGTTCGAGGCGGCGCCGGGCAGCAGCCTGACCGGAACCGCGGCGATCACGCAGAAGAGCTGGGGCGTCGCCGTGGCGCTCGACGTGGCCCGGATGAGCGGCGACGCGCCGTTCCTGTGCGTGGTGCGGAACAAGGCGGGCGCTACCGAGCAGGCGGCGGTCTGGGGCGACACCCCGGACGGCAAGGCGAAGGTGAGCGGTGCCAGTTCGTTCCCGGTGGACGACGTCGACGCCATCCTGATCACCGACAAGAGCGGCAAACTGATCGGCACTGCCCCGGTGGTGTGACGCCGCGGCTCACCGATGCACGGGCGGGGACGCCGGGTCGCAGAACGTGCGAGCCGGCGTCCGGCGGCCCGGGCGACCGCGTCGTCGCGCCGGTTGCTGAGGGCGACCGCGTTGTCGCGCCGGTTGCTGAGGGCGGCCGCGTTGTCGCGCCGGCTGCCGAGGGCGGCCGCGTTGTCGCGCCGGCTGCCGAGGCGGCGCGGCAGCTACGCGATGCGGCGGATCGAGGCGGGCAGCTCCACTCGTTCGGGCACCGACTGCCGGGCCGCGAGCATCGCCATCCGCGCCGCCGAAGCCGAGCGCAGGGCCGGTGCGGGGCACTGCCGGAGCAACGCCTCGAGCCGGGTGGTCAGCTCGGCGCGGCTGAACGGTTTGGGCAGGTAGTCGTCGGCTCCCGCGTGCAGCGCCGTCATGATCTGCTGACGCTGCACGTCCGCGCTGACCACCATGATCGGCAGCGATTCGATCCGCGGGTCGCTGCGGATGTGCCGGCACAGGTCGATGCCGGACAATCCGGGCATCCGGACGTCGATCAGAGCGGCGTCCACCCCACCCTCGGTCAGGGCGGAAAGCGCTTCGGCGGCGTCGGCCGCGGTCACCACGTCGTACCCGAGCCGGTGCAGCGCGAGGGTGAGCAGGTCCCGGTGGTCTGCCTCGTCATCTGCGATCAACACGGTGGGCACGGCGGTACCTCCGAAGCGATGTAGTGCTTGCATCTGATATTCGGCAACCCGGCGAAACCGCTGAGACGGAAACGCCGAACCCGGCGAAATAGAGTGAGAAGCATGCGTGCTGCCGTATTCTCCGAGCCCGGTCCCGCCGCTTCCGTCCTTCGCATCACCGACCGTGACCTGCCCCGGGTGTCCGCCGGTGAGGTGCGTGTCCGCATCGTCTTCTCCGCCGTGAACCCGACCGACACCGGCACCCGCGCCGGGCGGGGGGTGCCGGACGGCGTCTCGCCGCCCCGGGTGCCGAACCAGGACGGCGCCGGTGTGGTGGACGCGATCGGTGAGGGCGTGCGCGGCCTGGAACCGGGTGACCGGGTCTGGGTGTGGGACGCCGGTTACGGCCGGGCGGACGGCACCGCCCAGGAGTACGTTGTTCTCCCCCGCCACCAGGTCGTCCGGATGACCGACGGCATCCCGCTGGAGGCCGGCGCCGCCCTGGGCATCCCGGCTCTGACGGCGCACCGCTGCCTGACCCTGGCCGCCGACGGGCCGCAGCGGCTCGCCCTGGGCGCTCTGGCGGGCCGGACGGTTCTGGTCGCGGGTGGCGCCGGCGCGGTCGGCAACGCGGCGATCCAGCTCGCCAAGTGGGCCGGCGCGACGGTGCTCACCACGGTCTCCTCGAAGGAGAAGGCCGAGCTGGCGTCCGCGGCCGGCGCCGATCGGGTGATCAACTACCGGGAGGACGACGTCCGGGCGTCGATCGGCGAAACCGCGCCGAACGTGATCGTCGAGGTGAGCACCGCCAACCTGGAGCTGGACCTGGACGTGGTGGCGCCCGGCGGCAACATCGCGATCTACATGGGCGGCACGTTCAGCGTGCCGAGCTTCCCGGCGATGCTGAAGAACGTCAGCCTCGACTTCGTGCTCACCTACACGACCACGCCCGAGGAGAAGGCGAACGCGGTGGCAGCGGTCGCCGAGGCGGTCAACACGGGCGCTTTCCGGGTGGGTCCGGGGGCCGGCCTGCCGATTATCCGGTTCCCGTTCGAGCGGATCGCCGAGGCACACGAGGCGGTCGAGAACCACGCCGTGGGCAAGGTGATCATCGAGGTGAGCGCGCTGTAGCCAGCAGGGCGTCGGCCACCCGCACGACTCCGAGGCCGTCCACGGCGGACCACCCGCGCGCGGCGATCTCGGTCCGCGACTCGGGTGAGGTCAGCAGGGTTCGCAGGACATCGGCGGAAGCGGGATCGAACGCGCCGAGCCGGCCCAGGCCTGCGGCGTAGCCACGGGCGACGGTCCGCTCGTACCCCTGAATCTGGTTGTCGACCACCCAGACCAGGGCGGCGGCGCGGCCGAGGCAGAGCAGTTCCCAGGTCGAGGTCCCGCTGGCGCTGATCACCAGGTCGGCGCCCATGAGCAGTTTCGGCAGGTGGTCGGTCGGGCCGATGATCTCGAAGTGCTGGCCCGGCCCGGCCTCGACCGCGAGCAGTTCGGCGCGCAGGCTCTCGTCGGCGGCGATCACGGTGGCGTCGAAACCCGCCGCGGTCCCGGTGAGCAGGCGCGCCACCTGCGGCGCCGCGCGGTAGGCGTCGGTCCCGCCGAAAAAGGCGACGACCTTGGGGGTACGGGTGAAACCGTGCACCGGCGCAGAAACCGGCCGCAACTCCCGCACCGCCGAGCGGAGCAGCGCGTAGTCGAGCCCGGCGAGCCGCACGTCCCCGTCGTGGAGCACCGCGTCGAGGTTCTGGTCGACGTAGATGTCGGCGGACTGCCCGCGCGGGTCACCGTCCACGATGGCCAGCACCGGGAATCCGGCCGACCGGACCGCGGCGCTCTGCTGCGGCGGCAGCGTGTACGAGTCCACGACCAGCGCCGACAGCTCCAGCCGTTCCGCCGCCGCGACCAGGCCGACCGCGTCGTAGGGCGCCGGATGCCAGGGGAGTCCCCGCTGCTCCAGCTGCGCCTCGGCCCAGGCCACACCGCCCAGATCGGCCAGGAAGTGCACGTCGACGCCGCGGGCGGTCAGCTCCTCGGCGAGGGCCACGCACCGCACCAGATGGCCGACCCCGGTACGCGGCCCGGCGTCACACCGAATCCCGATCCTCACGCCTGGTCCAGTTCCTTCTGCCGCACGTGCGCGTTGAGCGCCGCGAGCTCCGGTTGCCCGTCGAGCCAGCTCGCGAGGGTGCGGACGGCGACCGGCGCGTCGCCGAAGTGGTCGATCACCGCTTCGATCAGCTTCCAGTCGTCCTCGGTGTCGAGGGTGAGCCGCAGGTACGACAGGTCCGGCTGAGCGGTCAGCCCGATCACGTCGAAGTCGGCCGGGTGCGAGTAGATGTACGACGTCACGTGCGTCCGGTGGTGGTCGTACGCCAGCTTGTCGATCTCCTTGAGCACGGCGGCCCGGACCACTTCGACGTCCAGGCCGCGCGGCAGCGTCCGGGTGATCGAGGTGGTCAGATAGTCGACGCCGGCCGCCTCGAAGACGCGGGCGGCCCGCGCGACCAGGTGCGGGTCGAGCAGCGGGCAGTCCGCGGTGAACCGCAGCACGGTGTCCGCGGACCGGGTCTCGAGCACGCCGAGGAACCGGGTCAGCACGTCGTCGACCGGCCCGCGGTGGCAGGCCACGCCGATCCGCGCGCACTCGTCGGCCACGGCGTCGTCGGCCGCCTCGAACGTCGTCGCGACGACCAGGTCTTCGAGGACCCCGCTGTCCCGCGCGGCGCGCACCACGCGATCGAGGACGGTCCGCCCGCCGAGGCGGCGCAGCACCTTGCCGGGGAGCCGGGTGGAGCCCATCCGGGCCTGAATGATGCCGAGGGTGGTCATTGTCGTCCTTTGTAGAGTCGATGGCGCGCCTTGCGGGCGATGCCGAGCCCGGCCTTGGCGGCGCGATAGGCGAAGGAGCCGCTGAACGCGGCGATCTGGACCTTGGCGCGGCCCAGTTCGGCGTCCCGCTTCTCCAGCTCGGCCTCGAAGAACCGGCCGCGGGCCTCGGCGTCGGCGAGCTGCCGCCGCAGGTCGGTGAGCTGCTGTTCGTGGTCGCGGCGGGAGTCCGGTGCCGCGGCGGGCTCGGGTGCCGGGGGCGCGGTCTCCAGCCCGGCCGCCCCGGCGAGCACCTCGGTCAGCCGGGTCACGTCGGTGATGGCCGGCCAGGGGTGTGCGTACCCGCCGAGCGCGAGGGTGCTCGCGAAGCGGGCGAGCCCGTCCGGCCGCTCCGGCCGGGACTCGTCGAGCAGGGTGTACCGGTCGCCCTCCACCAGCACGTTGTCGGCGGCGGCGGCCGGAAGTGCGGCCATCCAGCCGGTGAGCAGCCGCCGCAGCGCGGGCAGGTCGTGCCCGAGCGCCGCGGTGAGCAGCAGTTCCTCCAGCAGCCGGCCGGCCGGAAGCGTGTCGGCGCCCTCCACCACCCGGCCGCCGCGCAGGTAGCTGACCGGCGGGATCGGCACCATCGGCGCCGGACGGGTGGAGAGCTGGGCGACGGCGAGCCAGGCGGGTGCCAGCTCGGCGCCGAGGCCGCGGCGAACCGCCGCGGAGGCCAGGCGGCGCGGGTCACTCAGGACGGCTTTCCCCTGGTACGCGGTGGCCACCGCACCCGAGGCGAGCGCGGCGAGGGCGTCCAGCGGTCCATAGCGGAGGGTCTCCGGAGTGACAAGGAGGGACGGCTCGGCCTGGGACGGCCAGGCGGCGGCGAGCCCGGAGACCGGCAGCCCCTCGGCGCCGAGCGCGGCGGCGAGCCGGTCCGGACGGCCGGGAGCGTTGCCGAACTCGCCGAGCGGACGCCATTCCGCGGCCGTCGCGGCGCTGGTCAGGGCGGTCACCGTGCCCCTGTCGACGAGCCGGTGCACGCCCAGCTCGTTCTCCACGGTCAGCAGCAGGGTGCCGCCGGGACGCAGGACCCGCTTGAGCACGCGTACCGCCTCGGCCCAGTCGAGCTGCGGGCCCTCCGGCGAGCAGAGCCGGGCCGTGCCGTCGAGGGCGACCACGACGTCGTACCGGTCGGTGTCGGCGAGTTTCGCGAGGGTGCCGCAGAGAACGGTGAAACCCCGCGCGGAGAGCGCTTCGGCGTCCGGTTGCGAGCGGACCAGGCAGGTCACGGTACGGCCGTCGGCGAGCGCGTCGAGCAGCCCGGTGTGGTGCGGGCCGGCGACCAGCACCCGGGTGCCGGTGGGCAGCCGTCCGAGCAGGTGGCGGTAGAGGTCGCCGCCGGCCGGCGCACGCTGCTCGGCGTGCTCCGGCATCTCCCCGCCGATCATCCGGATCATTGAGCCTTTTTCAACGTGGCGAGGGCCTCGCATGCTGGCGCTGGACAACGGCCCGGCGGTCTCGGGCCCGATGTCAGGTTGAAAATTGCTCATTGTTGATCACCCCTGGTCCAGCCGAGTGTGGCGCGCAGCTCGGCGGGCGAGGCCAGGTAGCCGTCGCCGAGCTCGGCCATCGCGATCCGGCGGGCGGCGCCGGGGTCGGGGGCGATTCCGTGCAGCTCGGCCCACTCCCGCCGGATGCGCTCGGCGGTCGGCGCGTCCTCCTTGGCGAGCTGCATCGGGTTGCCGTAGACGGCCGGTTCGCAGCCGGCCGCCACGCCGTAGAAGATCGCGCTGCTCAGGCGGTTGGAGGCGACCCGCTTGTGCCGGCGCAGCTCGGCGAGTTGCTTGTGCAGGAACCGGGTGTCGGTCCGCATCCGCATGTAACCCCGGTATCCGTGGCAGATCACCCGGCCGGCTCGCTCGTAGGCGGCCCGGATCCGGGCGTCGGAGTACTCGTGCCAGTAGAGGCAGAAGGTGATCGGCCCGGGTTCGGTCGCGACGATCTCGTCGATCAGCCGGCGGTGGTCGCCGTCGACCTCCTGGCCCTCCCAGCCGTGGAACGGGTACCAGATCGTCCCGTCCCGCTCCGCCCCGCTCTCCTCTGACGTGGATCGGAGCAGGTAGAGGAAGGGCGAGCCGATCACCGTGGCCATCGGACGGTTCATCGACCAGGCCCGGCGCCGGGTGCGCTCGGACCAGACGAAGATCGGCCGGCCGGGCGCGTACGGCGTACCGGCGCCCAGCCCGTCCACCACGTTCCAGCCGTGCTGCAGGTACCCGTCGATCCGGGGCGGATCGGCCGGGTCCAGCCCGCAGTACTCGGCGAGGACGTGGGCGTGCCCGTAGAAGTGATTGCCGTGGTGCACCCGCTAGCTCCCGAGGATGCCGCGCAGCGTCTCGACCACCCGGTCCTGGTCGTCGTCGCTGAGGTCGGCGAAGAGGGGCAGGGAGAGCTCCTCGGCGTAGAACGCCTCCGCGTTGGGGCACATGCCCCGCCGGTAACCGAGGTCTTCGAAGACCGGGTGCCAGTAGACCGGGATGTAGTTCACCTGCACGCCGATGCCGGCCGCCCGCATCCGGTCGAACACCTCGCGGCGGCGGCCGTCCAGGACGCGTACCGGATAGAGGTGCCGCATCGGGTCGACCTCCGGCCGCTGCGTCGGCAGACGCAGGCCCGGCACGTCGGCGAGCAGTTCGTCGTAGCGTGCCGAGAGGTGCTTGCGCCGAGCCTTGAACTCGCCGAGCCGGCGCAGCTGAGCGCTGCCCAGCGCGGCGAGCACGTCCGGAAGCCGGTAGTTCAGGCCGAACTCGTGCACCTCCTGGTGCCAGCCGCCCTCGTCCGGGTAGCGCATCTTCGCCCGGTCCCGGACCAGGCCGACGGTGCGGAACGTGCGGACCCGCTCGATCAGCTCGGGCCGGATCGACGCGACAGCGCCGCCCTCGCCGGTGGTGAAGTTCTTGGTCGGGAAGAACGAGAACGTGGTGAGGTCGGCGAGCGTGCCGACCGGCCGTCCCCGGTCCAGCGAGCCGATCGAGTGCGCGGCGTCGCCGAGAATCAGCGCGCCGGCGCTCTCGCCGATCTTGCGCAACCGGTCGTAGTCGGCGGGGACGCCGGCGTAGTCGACAGCGGCGATCACCCTGGTGCGCTCGGTGAGAGCGGCCTCCACGGCGGCCGGGTCGATGTTGGCCGTCTCGTCCTCGACGTCCGCGAAGATCACCTTGGCGCCGAGCATGGCCGCGCCGGACGCCGTCGCGACGAACGTCATCGGCGTGGTGACGACCTCGTCGCCGGTCGTCACGCCGGCCGCCGCGTACGCCGCGTGCAGCGCCGTGGTCCCGTTCGTGACGGTGACGCAGGGCGCGCCGGCGACCTTCTCCAGATCGGCCTCGAAGCCGGCCACGCGCGGCCCGGTGGTCAGCCAGTCGCTGTCCAGCGCCGCGACGACCGCCTCGACATCGGAGGCGTCGATCGACTGTCGTCCGTAGGGCAGCATCAGTTCTCCGCGAGCAGGGCGCGCATGTCGTCGACGGTGAGCCAGAGGTCGTTGTTGTCGGAGCGGTAGTTGAACCCGTCCGCGACCGGCTCGCCGCCGGCCGGCGCCTCGTAACCCCAGCTCGCGGCGACCGGCTGGACCACGTAACGGTCCGGGAAGCGCAGCGTGCGGCGGCTGTCGTCGGCGGCGATCATCTCCTCGTGCAGCTTCTCGCCGGGCCGCATGCCCATCTCGTGGGTGGGCGCGTCCGGGGCGACGGCCTCGACCAGGTCGAGGATCCGCATGCTCGGGATCCGCGGCACGTAGAGCTCACCGCCGTGCATCACGTCGAACGAGTCGACGACGAACTTGACCGCCTGGTCCAGGGTGATCCAGAACCGGGTCATCCGCTTGTCGGTGATCGGCAGGCTCTTGCCCTCGGCGGCCAGCTTGCGGAAGAACGGCACGACCGAGCCGCGGCTGCCCATCACGTTGCCGTACCGGACCACGGCGAGCCGGGTCGGGTGGGTGGCGGCGTAGTGGTTGCCGGCGATCACGATCTTGTCGGCGGCCAGCTTGGTGGCGCCGTACAGGTTGATCGGGCTGGACGCCTTGTCGGTGGAGAGCGCGACGACCTTCTTCACCTCTGCGGTGATCGCCGCGTCGATGACGTTCTGGGTGCCGTTGATGTTGGTGGCGACGAACTCGGAGGGGTTGTACTCCGCGGTGTCGACCTGCTTGAGCGCGGCGGCGTGCACGACGTGGTCGATGCCGTGCATGGCGCGGGCCAAGCGGTCGCGGTCGCGGATGTCACCGATGAAGAACCGCAGCCGCGGGTCGTCGCCGAACATCTGGCGAACCTCGTACTGCTTCAGCTCGTCGCGCGAGAACACGACGATGCGAGCCGGGTCGAGGTGGGTCAGCGCGTACTTCAGGAAGGCCTTGCCGAACGAACCGGTGGAGCCGGTGACAAGGATCGAGGAGCCGGCGATTTCAGACACGTTTTTCTCCGGGGGATCAGCGATAGGCCGGTACGAGCCGGAAGCATAACCAGAGGATCGCGCAATTCCAGGCGAGCAGAGAAACGCCAATGCGAGTTCATTTTCAGTTAAGGCGGGATTGGTCGCGACGACCCGTCGACTGCGGGATCGTAGGACTCCTCTAACCACCCCCCTTTGGAGTTACCCAGTGAGTGAGCTGCAGAGACTACGCGACGCGTTCCGTACCGCGCTCGATCTTCCGGCGGACGCGCCCGTGGACGACCTGCGCTACCAGGACAACGAGAAGTGGGATTCGCTGGCCCACATGTCGTTGGTCGCGGCGATCGAAGATGAATTCTCGGTAATGATTGACACCGATGATGTCATCGGAATGTCCAGTTTCGCGGAGGCCGTGCGAATCCTTGGTAAATACGGGGTGGACGTCAAGTGAGTGTCGCCCTGGTTACCGGGGCGTCGCGCGGCATCGGGCGGGCCACCGCGCATCGCCTGGCCGAGCAGGGCTACGACCTGGTCCTGCACGGGCACGGTGAAGCCGGTGTGGCCGAGGCGGCCGAGTCGCTGGCCGCCAAGTTCGGCGTCACAGCGGTCGCCGGCGCCGGCGACATCGCCGACCCGCAGACCAGCAAGGCCCTAGTGCGGCTCGCGTTCGACACGTTCAAGCGCCTCGACGCGCTCGTGATCAACGCGGGCACGCACGCGGCCGGCATGCTCGGGATGACCGCCGACGCCACGATCGAGCGGCTCTTCGCGGTGAACGCGGCCGGGGCGGCCTACACGCTGCAGAACGCCGTCCGGCTGCTGACCCGGGCGCCGGGCGCGTCAGTCGTGCTCACCGCGTCGATCACCGGGACGCACGGTGCCGCCGGGCAGGCCGTCTACGCCGCGTCCAAGGCCGCGGTGGCCGGGCTCGCCAAGTCCGCCGCCAAGGAGCTCGGCCCGCGCGGTGTGCGGGTCAACGCCGTCGCGCCCGGCTTCATCGCCACGGACATGCTCGACACGCTTGACGACGCCGGTCGCGCCGAGCGGATCGCCGGCACCGCCCTGGGCCGGCTCGGCACCGCCGAGGACGTCGCCGACGTGATCGTGTTCCTCCTCTCCGACCAGGCCCGCTTCGTCACCGGACAGGTGATCGGAGTGGACGGGGGACTGACGCTGTGAACCTGTTGCATCCGGACGCCCGTGTCGTCGACGCGGCCACCGGCGACGTGCTCACCCCGGCGCTGATCGACGGCTTCCGCGCCGAGCTCGCCGGGGAACGGCTGGTCTTCCTGCCGATGCCGACGACCGTCCCGGCCATCGCGAAATACCTCGCGGCACTGCAGACGCAGACGCCTGTCGTGCTGCTCGACCCGGATGCCGGCCACACCGAGCTGATCCAGCGGTACGCGGCCGACGAGGTGCACCCGGACCTGGCGCTGCTGCTCACCACGAGCGGTTCCACCGGCAACCCGAAACTGGTCCGGCTGTCCCGCTCGGCGGTGCTCGCCAACGCCGAGCAGGTGGCCGAGTCGCTCGGCGTGACAGGCGACGACGTGGCGATCACGACGCTGCCGCTCTTCTACTCGTACGGGCTGTCGGTGCTGCACTCCCACCTGCTGCGTGGCGCCACAGTGGTGCTCGAGCGCACCGGGATCATGCAGCGTGACTTCTGGTCGGCCGTGGACGAGCACCGGGTCACGTCGATGGCGATGGTCCCGTACCAGTACGAGATGCTGCGCCGGCTGCGCTTCGATCCGGCCAAGCACCCGTCCGTCCGTACCCTCACGCAGGCCGGCGGCAGACTCCGGGCCGAGCTGATCACCGAATTCGCCGCGAAGATGGACGCCGCGGGCGGCCGGTTCTTCGTGATGTACGGGCAGACCGAGGCCGCGCCGCGGATGGCGACCCTGCCGCCGGACCGGCTCGCCGACAAGCTCGGCTCGGTCGGCCTGCCGATGCCGGGCGCCACCTTCACGATCGAGGACGACGAGGTCGTCTACCGCGGTCCCAACGTCATGATGGGGTACGCGGAGAGCGGCGCCGACCTGGCCCGCGGCGACGAGCTGGGCGGCGTGCTGCGCACCGGTGACCTGGGCCGCCTCGACGAGGAGGGCTTCCTCTTCATCACCGGCCGGCTAAAGCGGATGGGCAAGGTGTTCGGGGTCCGGATCAACCTGGACGACGTGGAGCGCAACTTCCCGGTGTCCGCGGTGGCCGGCGACGACAAACTGCACGTCTTCGCCGAGGGCATCTCGGCGGACGACGCCCGCGCGCTGCGCACCAAGATCTCGGAATGGCTCGGCACCCACTTCACCGGGGTGGACGTGCGCCCGATCGAGGCGCTGCCCCTGCTGCCGAACGGCAAGACCGACTATCGGGCACTGGAGGCGTCGCTGTGAGTCTCTTCACCCTGTCGCAGGCTGCCAAGGAGGAAATCCTCCTGAAGGAGCTCTCCTCGCTCACTTCGCTGCACCGCGAGCGATGTGCTCCCTATGACCGGATCCTCTCGGCCAACGGGTTCCATGAGGCGGCCTCCGTCGCCGACCTCCCCTGGCTCCCGGTCCGTCTCTTCAAGACGCTCGAGCTGAAGAGCATCCCGGACGACGAGGTCTTCAAAGTGCTCACCTCGAGTGGCACCACCGGCGACGTCAGCCGGATCTATCTGGACAAGGCCGCGGCGGCCGAGCAGCAACGACGGCTCGCCGCCACCGTGCAGACCGTCCTCGGGCCCAAGCGGCTCCCGATGTTGCTGGTCGACACGAAGGCGATGCTCAAGGACCGCCGCTCGTTCAGCGCCCGGGGCGCCGGCGTGCTCGGCATGTCGACGTTCGGCCGGGACCACGTCTGGGCGCTCGACAACGACGGTGTCGTCGACCTCGACGCGATCCGCGGCTTCCTCGCCAAGCACGGCGACCAGCCGTTCCTGATCTTCGGCTTCACGTTCCTGGTCTGGCTGCACCTGTACGAGGTGGCCCGGGACAACGGGCTCGACCTCAGCAACGGCATCCTGATCCACTCCGGCGGCTGGAAGAAGCTGATCGATCAGGCCGTCTCGCCGGACGAGTTCCGCGCGCGGCTGGCCGGGATCGGGCTCACCAGCGTGCACAACTACTACGGCATGGTCGAGCAGATCGGCACGATCTTCCTGGAGGGGCCGTCCGGTGGCTCGCTGTACTGCCCGGACTTCGCGGACGTGGTGGTCCGCGACCCGGAGACCTGGGCGGAGCTTCCGCCCGGCAAACCGGGACTGCTGGAAGTGGTGAGCACGCTGCCGACCTCGTACCCCGGGCACGTGCTGCTCACCGAGGATCTCGGCGTGGTGCACGGCATCGACGACGGAGACTGGCCCGGCAAGCGGTTCTCGGTGCTCGGCCGGCTGCCGCGCGCCGAGGCCCGGGGCTGCTCGGACACGTATCGGAGTGCGGCGTGAAATTCAGATTCGGCGTCGAAGGCGACCTCACCGCGCCGTCCAGCGATCGGCTCACCGTCGGTGATCCCCGGATGGTCGACTTCCTGGCCCGGCTCGCCCGCAAGCTGCTGGCGCCGGCCGTGGCCCGGCAACACCCGGAGCTCGGTTCGCTCGGCTACTTCCTGCGCCCGGCCGAGCTGCACCGGGCCGTCTCGCGGATGCGCCGCGACGATGCGCTGGTCTTCCCCCGGGGCAACGTCTTCCATCTGCCACCGGCCAACGTGGACACCATCTTCGTGTACTCGTGGGCCCTCTCCGCGCTGGCCGGCAACCACAACGTGGTCCGGATCTCGTCGCGGTCGGCCGGTGCGGCGGAGGTGATCCTCGAAGCGCTCAACGCGGTCGCCGAGGACGCCGACCCGATCGTCGCGCGGACCCAGCGGATGGTCACCTACGGTTACGACGACGCGATCACCGGCGCGTTGAGCAAGTGGTGCGACCTGCGGGTGATCTGGGGTGGCGACAACGCCGTGGACACGATCCGCAAGCTGCCGCTGCGGCCGTCCGCGCGTGACCTGACGTTCCCGGACCGCACCTCGTGGGCCGTGCTCTCGACGGCCGGATGGCGGGCCGCCGACCCGGCGGCCCGGCGCGCCGCGGTGGTCGGTTTCGCCAACGACGCGTACTGGTTCGACCAGGCCGCCTGCTCCTCGCCGCGGACCGTGTTCCTGGTCGGCGGGGACGGTGACGGCGTGCGCGCCGAGTTCCTCGCGCTGCTGCTGGAGGTCGTCGACGCCCGCGGCTGGACCGTCGATCCGGCGATGGCGGTGGAGAAGCGGGTGAACGCGTACGGGCTCGCCGCGATCGGCGCCGCCGGCGCGCTGGACTTCCCGGACAACCGGATCACCGCGCTGACCCTGACCGGCACCGAGGCCGCGCCCCGCCGCTGGATCGGCGCCGGCGCGTTCCCGTTCGCCGAGGCCGGCTCGCTGCTGGACCTGGTGCCGGCGATGAACCGGCAGGACCAGACCGTGAGCCACTTCGGGTTCACCCCGGCCGAGCTGGAGGCGTTCGCCACCGAGCTGGGCGGGCGCGGCGTGGACCGGATCGTGCCGTTCGGATCGGCGCTGACCTTCGGCGCGATCTGGGACGGGTACGACCTGCCCAGCGAGTTCACCCGGCTGACGGTGCTGCAACCCTGATGACGACCCTTCTCGAGACCGCGCCGGCGTCCGCCCCGGCGCGGCGCGCGGACCTGCGACGCCTCTGGGCCGTCGTTCCCTGGCTGCTTCCGGCGATCTCCGCGTTCTGGGTGCTGCACCACTACGCCACCCCGGACCGGGCTATCGCGATCTACGCGGTCTATCTGCTGCTCGCCGTCGTGGCGCCGGGCACGCTCGTCTTCCGGGCGGCGTTCGGCAGCCGCGGCAACCTCCCCGAGGATCTGGGGCTGGGCGCCGCCACCGGTCTCCTGGTGCTGCTCGCCGGCTGGGCGCTGGCCGCCGCGACCGGGCTCCAAGCCCTGCTGATCGGTTGGCCGGCGCTCGTCATGGCGGTCTTCGCGGCGGTGCCGAAACTGCGCCGGCACTGGCGGACCGGTCCGGGCGAGCCGCTGCCGCTCGGCTGGTCGGCCGCGATGGCCGTGGTGCTGTTCCTGGTGACGGTCTGGGGGGCGACGGTCTTCCGTACCGTTCCGCTGCCGCCGTACACCGCCGAGCTGTACCCGGACCTCTACTACCACCTCGCGCTCGTGCACGAGATGACCCGCTCGATGCCGTTCCAGGTGCCGCAGCTGGCCGGCGAGACGCTGAAGTACCACTACCTGTCGGACGCCGACATCGCCACCGGCAGCATGATCACCGGAATCGAGCCGCACCTGGTGTTCCTGCGGCTCTGGCTGATGCCGATCGCGGGGATCGCGGTGCTGGTCTTCGCGGCGCTGGCCCGCAGCGTCAGCGGTCGCTGGTGGGCGGCGCCGATCGCGGCCACGATCGGGTTCGTCGGCCAGTCGATGACCGTCGGCAACGTCGCCAGCCCGCCCGGCATCGGACTCCCGATCACGCTGCTCAGCCCGTCGCAGACGTACGCGATGCCCTTGATCGGTCTGTTCGCCCTGGTCGCGGTGGACGTGCTGCGTGGCCGTTCGCTGCGCTGGGCCGGCTGGGCGCTGCTGCCGCTCCTGGCGCTGGCCTGTGCCGGCAGCAAGTCGAGCGTGCTGCCGCCGCTCGCGGCCGGCCTGCTGCTCGCCGGCGCGGTCACCCTGCTGCTCACCCGGAAGATCCCGTGGAGCACCGTCGCCCTGCTCGGCGTCGTCGGCTTCGGCATGCTCGCCGGGCTGAAGCTCTTCGCCGGTGGCGGCGCGGGCACGCTGGAACCACAGTTCCTGGCGACGATGCGGTGGTTCCTGCCGTACCAGGACATCGTCGGCACGCCGAACGACGTGCAGTGGGGCGGCCTGGTCCCGGACGGGCTGGAGGCGGCGAACACCGCGGCGCGCTGGTTCGTGGCCTGGTCGGTGCTCTGGTGGCTGCTCGTCCAGTCACCCCGGCTGATCGGGCTCGTGCTGCCGCCCAAGCGGCTCAAGGACGATCCCGTTCCCTGGCTGTTCGGCGGCATCGTGATCGCCGGAATCCTCGGGATGTGGTTGCTCTGGCACCCGTCGGCCAGCCAGATCTACTTCTTCAACGCGGTGCTGCCGTTCTGCGGGGTGCTGACCGCCTGGGCGCTCGCCGACCGGGTCCGCGGCTGGCGAGTGCCGGTCGCCGCGGCCGTCGCCGGTGGCCTGTGGGAGTTCTTCGCGCCCGAGGTGACCCGGCCGGCCGAGAAGACCGCCGGCGCGTGGGCGTGGGCGATGGCCGTGCCGCTGCTGCGCACCGCCGCGCTGGTCGCGGTCGTCGCGCTGGTCGCCGTGCTGATCTGGCGCGGACGCGCGGCGCGGTCGCTGACCGTCGCGCTGATCGCCGCGATCGCCGCGGCGGGCACGGTGGGCGCGGTGACCCGTACCGTCGAGGGCCTCGGCAAACCGCCCGCGATCAAGGCCCGGGCGAACGTCGCGGTCACCGCGGCCGAGATGAAGGCGGCGCTCTGGCTGTACCGGAACGCCGGCCCGGACGACCTGGTCGCGACAAACGTGCACTGCATGCCGATGAAGGCCAAACAGTGCAATGCCAGGGCGTTCTGGGTCGCCGGGCTGGGCGGGCACCGGACTCTCGTGGAGAGCTGGGCCTACACCGACCGGACGGTTGCCGCGAACGGGGTCAACGACCTGAAATACTTCTTCCAGCCGGCGCCCGACCCCGAGGTGTACGCCCTCAACCAGCGTGTCTTCGAAAAGGGGGACCCGGCCGACGTGGCTCGTCTGCGCGCGGAGTTCGGCGTGCGCTGGCTCTTCGCCGACACCGCGGCCGGCAAGGTCTCCGGACCGAGGCTGAAGGCGGTCGCGGAGGTGGCTCACCGGAGCGGAACGGTGATCATCTACCGGCTTTACTGAGGTTATCCCTACCGTCGATCGGGCGGTTCGCAGGATCGGAAGGGAAGGCGCCGGTGCCTAGTGTCGATGGCATGACAACGACCTACGCCGGCGCCTCCGCCGATCCCGCGCCCGCTCGGCGGTTCCTGCGCCAGCTGGGTATCGACACGCAGTACGTGCTGCTGGGCTTCCCGCTCGGCCTGCTCACGCTGGTTCTCTTCATGGCGCTGTTCTGGGTCGGCATCGGCACCGTGATCATCTGGGTCGGCGTGCCGATCCTGGTCGCCACGCTGCTGATGTCCCGCGGCTTCGCCGTCGTGGAACGCGCCCGGATCGCACCGGTCCTCGGCCGCGAGGTGACGCAGCCGGTCTACCGCACGGCCCGCGGCAGCGGCTTCTGGCGCCGGTCGATCGCGCCGCTCGCCGACGGCCAGGCCTGGCTGGACATGGTGCACGGGATGTTCCGGTTCATCCCCAGCACGATCGGTTTCTGCTTCGTCATCACCTGGTGGGCGGGTGCGATCGGCGGGCTCACCTACCCGCTCTGGGACTGGACGCTGCCGCACCCGGAGAGCAACTACGAGCTGCCGGAGATCCTGGGCTTCGGCGACAGCGCGTTCGCCCGGATCCTGCTCTACGCCGGGGTCGGTCTGATCTTCGCGGTGACGCTCTACCCGGTCGTGCGGATGGCCGCGCTGCTGGAGGCGGCTTTCGGGTACGGCCTGCTGAACGGTGTCGACCGGCTGCGCCGGGAAGTGGCGCAGGCGAACGCGGCCCGGGACGTGGCGCAGGAGCAGCGGGCGGCCGCGGTCTCCGCCGAGGCGGTGGCGCTGCGCAAACTCGAACGCGACATCCACGACGGCCCGCAGCAGCGGCTGGTCCGCCTCGCCATGGACCTGGGCCGGGCCGAGCAGCAGTTCGAGACCAACCCCGACGCGGCCCGGGCCACCGTCGCCGAGGCGCTCAGCCAGACCCGGGAAACCCTTGACGAGCTGCGTGCGCTCTCCCGTGGCATCGCCCCGCCGATCCTGGTCGACCGGGGACTGCGGGCGGCGCTGACCGCGCTGGCCGGCCGCTGCACGATCCCGGTCGACCTGGACGCGCCGCCGCTCGACCGGCTCGACCCGTCGATCGAGTCCACCGCGTACTTCGTGGTCGCCGAGGCGCTCACCAACGTCGCGAAGCACAGCCACGCGAGCGAGGTCCAGGTCAGCGTGCAGCGCAACGACACCGGCCTGCTGGTGACCGTCGCCGACGACGGGGTGGGCGGGGCCAGCCTCGCCAAGGGTCACGGACTCGCCGGTCTCGACGACCGGGTGCGGGCGGCCGGCGGCGTGCTGGCCGTGGTGAGCGCCGAGGGCGAAGGTACGCGGCTCACCGCGGCACTGCCGATCTGACACGATGGCGGCATGCGCGTAGTGATCGCCGATGACGCGGTGCTGCTGAGAGAAGGCCTGGTCCGGCTCGTCGAGGAGAACGGCCACACCGTGGTGGCGGCCGTCGGTGACGGGCCGTCCCTGGTGGCGGCGGTCAAGCAACACCGTCCGGACGTCTCGATCGTGGACGTCCGGATGCCGCCGTCGCACACCGACGAGGGGCTGCGGGCGGCGGTGGAGGCCCGGGCGGCGATTCCCGGCAGCCCGGTCCTGGTGCTCTCCCAATACGTCGAGGTCTCGTACGCCGACGATCTTCTGGCCGACCGCCGCGGGGCGGTCGGCTATCTGCTCAAGGACCGGGTGGCGTTCGTCGCCGACTTCCTGGACGCGCTGAACCGGGTCGCCGAGGGCGGCACCGTGCTCGACCCCGAGGTGGTCGGCCAGCTGCTGGTCCGCCGGCGGCGCGACGATCCGCTGCGCAGCCTCACGCCACGCGAGCGTGAGGTGCTCGGCTCGATGGCCGAGGGCCTGTCGAACACCGCGATCGCCCGCAAGATGGTGGTCACCGACGGCGCGGTGGAGAAGCACGTCCGCAACATCTTCACGAAGCTCGGCCTCCACCAGGACGAGGAGCAGCACCGGAGGGTGCTGGCGGTGCTGACCTACCTCCAGACGTAGTGCTAGCACTACCCCGGAACGGGGTGCACGCTGGATCGCCGGTCCACACCGGATTCCATAGCGTTTTCCCCATGGAGAACAGGGAAAACGTCAAAGGCTTCGCGGCTCGTGTCGCGATGTGGAGCGCCCGCCATCGGGCGCTCGCGATCATCGGATGGATCGCGTTCGTCGCCGCAACGGTGATGCTGAGCTCGCTGGTTCCCACCGAGCAGGCCAACTACGCGCTGTCCGGTCACGGTGAGTCCGGCAAGGCCGACCGGATCGTCGAGGAGGCCGGCTTCCCGGCCCAGCCCTCCGGCGAGATGGTGCTGATCCAGAACCGGTCGGGCAGCGACCGGGTGACCGCTGCGGAGGAGGTCACCCAGGCGCTGTCGTCGGTCGCTGAGGTCGGCGAGGTGCAGCCGCCCATCGAGTCCGCCGACGGGCGGTCCACGCTCATCACCTTCGACGTGGCCGGCGACCCGGAGACGGCGAGCGAGCGGGTCGGGCCGGCGCTCGACGCGGTGGCCGGGATCCAGGCCGCGCACCCGGAGCTCTACATCGCCGAGGCCGGCGACGCGAGCGGTGACAAGCTGATCGGCGACGAGCTGGAAGCCGGCCTGACCCGGCTGTCGATGCTCTCCATCCCGGTCACCCTCGGCATCCTGCTCGTCGCGTTCGGCGCCGTGGTGGCCGCGCTGCTGCCGGTCCTGCTGGCGATCATGTCGGTGGTCGCGGCGATCGGCCTGATGGCGGCGGCCAGCCGGTTCGCGCCGGTGGTCGACGAGACCACCCACGTGATGCTGCTGATCGGGCTCGCGGTCGGCGTGGACTACTGCCTCTTCTACATCCGCCGGGAGCGCGACGAGCGGCGCAAGGGCGCCGATCCGCACCGAGCCCTGGCGATCGCGGCGCAGACCTCCGGACGGTCGATCTGGATCTCCGGCCTCACCGTGATCGTGGCGATGGCCGGCATGTTCTTCACCCAGGACGTCACGTTCGTCAGCTTCGCCACCGGCACGATCCTGGTGGTCGCGACCGCCGTGCTCGGATCGCTGACCGTGCTGCCGGCCCTGCTGTCGGCGCTCGGCGACCGGGTCGACGCACTCAAGATCCCCGGCCTCTACCGGCGCAACAGCAAGGGGCGCTTCTGGAACGGGCTGCTGAACGTCGTACTCGCCAAGCCGTTGATCTCTGCACTCGTCGCCGTGGCGGCGCTCGGCGTGATCGCGGCGCCGGCCCTGGAGATGAAGACCAAGGGGCAGCGGATCCAGGACGTGGCGCACGACGCGCCGGTGGTGCAGGCGTTCCTGGCGATCGGTGAGGCGTTCCCGAGCAAGACGACGCCGGCGCGGGTCGTGGTCGAGGCGGATTCGGTGAAGACGCCGGAGTTCGAGGCGGCGCTGGACAATTTCCGAAATGTCGCCCAGAACAGCGGCGGCAAGCTCGTCGAACCGATCGACGTGGAGATCAACCCGGCCGGCAACGTCGCCGTGGTCGCTGTCGGACTCACCGGCAACGAGGAGGACGCTGCCTCGATCGCCGCGCTGAACCTGCTGCGTGACGACGTGGTGCCGGACACCTTCGGGCAGATCTCCGGCGCGACCGCGCTGGTCACCGGCAACACCGCGGAGAGCGTCGACTACAACGAGCGCTACGAGGAGAGCCTGCCGTACATCTTCGCGTTCGTCCTCGGACTGGCGTTCATCCTGCTGCTCGTCTCGTTCCGGTCGGTCGTCGTCGCCCTCACCGGCGTGGTGCTCAACCTGATCTCGGTGGCGGCCGCCTACGGCATGCTCGTCTTCGTCTTCCAGTACGGCCACTTCGAGAAACAGCTCGACTTCGTCGCTGCCGGAGCGATCACGAACTGGATGCCACTCTTCCTCTTCGTAATCCTTTTCGGACTGTCGATGGACTACCACGTCTTCGTGGTCTCCCGCATCCGCGAGGGCGCCGACCGCGGCCTGCCCATCCGTGAGGCCGTCCGCGAAGGCATCGGCCAGACCGCCGGAGTCATCACCAGCGCCGCCGTCGTGATGGTCGCGGTCTTCGGCCTCTTCGCCACCCTCCCGCTGATCGCCACCAAGGAACTCGGCGTCGGCCTGGCCGCCGCCGTCCTCCTCGACGCCACCATCATCCGGGCAGTCCTGCTCCCGGCCGTGATGACCCTTCTCGGTCGTGCCAACTGGTGGCTGCCGCGCGGTCTGCGCTGGCTCCCGGAGATCGCCCACGAGCCGCCCGCCGAGCCGACGCCGCGCCCGGAGCGAGACCTCACCCCGGTGGCTTGACCTTCTGGGTACGCGTGACCGGCAGTCCCCACCCACATGTTGACCCGTCCCGGACTACGACGCGGCCGCACTGCCCACTCCCGGCCGCAGCGCGACCGCCGGCGACAGGTGCATGGCTGGGCGACGAGCGTGGAGCTTCCAGCTCCACGCTCGTCCGCGTTCCCGGTCTCACGGCGGGCCTGGGTGCGGCGGGCTTGCGCGCCGCGGTGCTGCGTGCGGTGGGCCTGCGCGCGGCGGGGCTGCGCGAGGTGGGCCTGCGCGCGGCGGGGCTGCGCGCGGCGGGGCGCGGCGGTGGGTGAAGCCGGGGGTGCGCCGGGGCCGGCGGCGGAGGGCGCCGGGCCGGGGCCGTCAGGGGTGGGTCTGGCGGGACTGGTGGGGTTTGGTGGGACGGTCGTCATCCCGTACCAAAAAGGAAGCCGGCGGCGCGCCGCCCGGAATGCGTGGCAGCGCGCCGTTCGGCCGGAAACCTAGTCGTCCGCGCTGTCGGTCCGGGCCTTGGCTGCCTGGGCCTTGCGCCACCGCTTGGCTGCCGCCGCTGCGGCCCGGCGCTGACGGCGGCGCTGGCGGGCGGCTCGGAGGTCTCGGCTGATCAGGCGGTAAGCGGTGCGGGAGACGGTGAGGAAGCGGCCCGGCCAGGAGGCCCGGTAGATCTGGATCTCCCAGTCCATCTTGCTCAGCCAGCGGTCGCGTGAGGCGATGATGTCCTCGGTCCACTCCATCATGTGGAGCAGGTGGCTGGTCTGGTATCGCTGGCGCCACAGTGCTTCGGTGAGCTCGCGGTATCCGACCACGTCGACCGGGACGGTGCCGGGCTGTACGGCCAGCAGGTTCAGTTTGTGATCGTGCTGCTCGGCCGGGCGCAGTCCAAGTTCGGCCGAGTCGATGGCGACCTGGAGGTCGACGGCGGTGCGCAGTTCCGGCTCGGTGACGCCTCGGCCGGCCATCCCGAGCAGGATCGTGGTGAGGTCCATCGCGCTGGACGTGACCGGCCACGGGTGCGGGCGAGCGCCGGTGATCAGGCGGACCGCGAACTGCCAGAGGGAGCGGACCACGGCGGTGTCGACGGGTACCGGGTCGATCGGCTCCCAGCGGACCGCGAGCACGGCCGGGCCGTCCCTGGTGATCAGCACGTCGGAGACGTCGGCGACCGCGACCGGGCCGTGCAGCAGGCCGTCCCGGGCCTGTTCGCGGACCCAGCTGTCGAACTGCATGATCTCCTGGCGGAGGCGGCGCACGTCGTTTGTGGCGCAGAGCTCCAGCAGGCGGTCCTCGAGGAGGTATCCGTCGGTGGCCGCGATCGACGGCACCCCGGTGCGGCGCATGCCGGCCCGTTCGCGGGGTTCGCTGACCGGGACGAGTTCCACGGGTTCGCCGCCAGAGTCGACGCCGTAGGTGAACGTTCCGTGGACGTCGCCGACCAGCACGTCATGGTCGGCAAATCCGGACTTGTCGCCTGCGCAGGCGACGACCAGCCATCCGCCTGCCACCGCGTCCTCGGCGCCCGCCCGCAGTGCCCGCGCCGCTAGCTTGCGCGGATCGCTGAGGACCGGGCGGCCCCGATAAGCCGCCGTGAACGCCTGCGCGACCGCGCTGCCGAGCCACGGGCGCAGTGGCGAGGAGACGTCGCCGAGAACCTTCGAGCCGACCAGGACGGCCGGAGCCGCGGGCTCGGGGAACGCCGCGTACGACGCCTCGACCAGCAGACCGGCCTCGGTGAGCCGGGAGGTCAGCTCGGCACGGGACGCCGGGCGATCGGTCTCCAGCTCATCGGTGGGGTACCAGTTGGCGTCGGCGCCGTACCGGCCCTCCGCACCGAGCTGGACCGTGTGGTGCACGCCGAAGTGGTTGTCGTGCATGAGCAGCAGGACGCCGTCCGTGCCGACCGCCAGTGAGAGACGGTCGATCATCGAGCCGACCGGCATCTGGTCGCCTTCGGCCGAGTTCAGCCGGGTGACGCCGTCCGCCGCCACGACCAGGTCGTACTGGTCCGGGGCGAGTTTGCCGAGCGTGCCGGTCAGCACCGTGACCGACGGGTGGGCCGCGGCGGCCTCCTCGGCGTCCGGCAGCGAGCGCAGCAGCCAGGTCACCTCGGCGCCGGTGCCGACGAGTTCGTTGATCAGCTCGTCGGAGTGCGGGCCGGCGACCAGGACGGCACTGCCGGAACCCGCGAGCGAGCCGAGGAGATAGCGCAGCAGACCGCCGGAGGGCAGCGCCGGGCTGCGCTTCTCGTCCCGGTCCGTCCAGGCGAACATCTCGCCACCGATGCGCCGGAGATTCTCCAGCGGCGGCGCGGCGACGACTTCAGCCAGATCGACGGGTTCGGCGGGGACGAGGGCGACCGGACGGTCCGGCATCACGCGTGCCTCTCCGTGGCGGCGGGACGCCACTTGATGTCGGCGAGCACGGCGGTGTCGCCTCGCCACTCGTTGTCAGGCTCGTTGCCGGGGGTGGCGCGCTGCCAGCCGAGCAGGGCGCGCAGCTCTTCCGGGGAAGACAGCTCGTCGGCGCCGAGTTGCTCCCGTGCCAGCCGGTGGCAGGCCGCGTAGTCGGTCTCGACGCCGTAGACCTCGGGCCACTGGCGGTGCAGCCGGGGTTCGCCGCCGAACGTCGTGTCGGCGTTGTCCAGCACCATCGGATCGCCGTAGACGGCCACCTCGCGCCCGGCCAGCGCGCCGTACCAGATGGCGCTGCACAGCCGGTTGGAGATGACTCGCTTGTGCCGGCGGATCTCGGTGAGCTGACCGAGCAGGAAGTCCCGGTTGTGATCGCGCCACCAGAAACCACGATATCCGTGGCAGACCACCCGGAAGCCGGCTTTCTGGTACAGCCGGCGGACCGAGCGCATCTTGTACTCGTTCCAGTACAGGCACGCGGTGATCGGGCCGGACTCGGTGGCCTTCACCTCGTCGATGAGCCTCTGGTGGTCCCCGATGATCTGCTGACCCTCCCAGCCGTGGAAGGGGTAGAAGATGGTGCCCTCCGCCTTTTGATCAACAGGCTCGGGTTCCATCTCCAGCAGGTACGCGAACGGCGCGCCGACGACGACCACGTCGCGGCGGCCCTGTGACCAGGAACGGCGGCGAGTCTCCTCGGACCAGACGAGCAACCGGCTGCCGGTCACGAACGGCGTGCCCGGCGCGAGTCCGTCGCCGATGTTCCAGCCGTGCTGGAGGTATCCCTGAATTCGCGGCGGGTGCAACGGATCGGGAAGCTGGCAGTAGCGGGCGAGGATGTGCGCGTGCCCGTAGTGATAGTTGGCGTGATGCATTCCTTTTCCCGTCCCCCGTACGTTGCCGGTCCACTGCCACGGCGCCTCGGACGGAGCGATGGTCGATCAACGTGCGAAGCCGCACGCTATCAGCAGTGAGAAGGCCATATTCATCGCAATTGACGGATGAATCGAGCCGGTTTCGGCCGGTTTCTCGTCAGCGTTCATGCCATGTCAGGGCGGAGTCGACCGGGTGGCCACCGTCGGCACACCGACCCGATGCCCAGAATTCAAATGAACGGTGACGAACCGGCCCGGCCGCCGGCCGTTCAAGATCCTCACCTACAGTGGACACTCGTGGGCGCCGGATCGGCCGATCGGCCAGGTGTGCCCGTAGACCGGCCGGGGAGGACGCCGCCACGTCCCCCCGGCCGCCTGCGTTAACGTGCTAGATGATGGATCTTGACGAGCTCGGCGCGGTGGCCGCCGGAGGCGTTGCCGGCGCCCTGGTGCGCTACGCCATTGCCACGGCATGGTCCGGTTCGCACTGGGCGACCCTGCTGATCAACGTCACGGGGTGTTTCCTCATCGGCGTGCTGTATACGCTTATTGACCGAAAAATGGTGCGATTGTTCCTCGGCACCGGTGTTCTCGGCGGCTACACCACCTTCTCCGCGGCCTCCGTCGACACCCTGCACGCCGGCTTCTTCTACCTGGCCGCGACGGTGATCGGCGCCCTGCTGGCCGTCTGGGCCGGCAGCGAACTGGCAACGGTGTTCAAGCGATGAGCTTCCTGCTGGTAGCCCTCGGCGCCGCGATCGGCGCCCCACTGCGCTACCTCACCGACCGCGCCCTCGGCTCCCCGTGGGGCACCCTGACCGTCAACGTCATCGGATCGTTCCTGCTCGGGGTGGTGCTCGGCCTGCCCCTGAGCCCGGCGCTGGTCGCGCTCGCCGGCACCGGTTTCTGCGGGGCGCTGACCACGTACTCCACGTTCAGCTGGGAGACGCTGTCGCTGGCCCGGCGCGGCGAACGGGCGGCGGCTGCCGGCTATGTCGCGGCCAGCGTGCTGGCCGGCCTGGCTGCCGCGTGGCTGGGCCGGTGGGTGGTCACTTAGAAGAGGGGGTACGGCGAGGGCCGCCCCAGAAGTTTCCACCCGTCCCGCAGCCAGCCGGGCGACTGACGGCCGCGGCCCGGCGCGGCTCGCCGCCGGCCCGGGCGGCAGGCGGGCCGGGCGGCAGGCGGCCCGGGCGGCAGGCGGGCACGGGTGCGGCCGCGGGCCGGGCGGCGGGGGCGGGACCGGGCGGCGGGGGCGGGACCGGGCGGCGGGAGCGGGACCGGGCGGCGGGGCGGGGCCAGCGGCGCCAGTGAGGTGGACGGCGTCGGCGGCGGCGCGGCGGCTCAGGGGCCGCGACGTGCGGCGGCGAGCCGTAGCTGAGGCAGGTTAAGCGCGCGGATTGCGTGCGTGGGCGACGGCTGGGGTGGGCGAGCCGTAGGTGAGGCAGGTTAAGCGCGCGGATTGCGTGCGTGGGCGACGGCTGGGGTGGGCGAGCCGTAGGTGAGGCAGGTTAAGCGCGCGGATTGCGTGCGTGCG